>JAICVH010000032.1 GCA_025935435.1 Burkholderiales bacterium | reverse complement strand
CCGCGCGCGTGTCTTCCGACAGCAACATGTTGAATCGCTCGAGCGACGGAATGCGATCCAGCGTCGTCTTCGCAATGGCGAGTAGCGGAACGCCAACGAGCAGCCCCCAGCCGCCCCACAGCCAGCCGAAAAACAGCAGCGCCACGAACACGGCGACCGCGTTCATCCGAAAAGCGCGGCCCTGGATCCACGCGCTCAAGCCCATGCCGATCACCGTGGCCGCCAAACCGACGCAAAATGCGACGAGGAGTGCGCGGGAAATCTCCTCGAACTGAACGAACGCGGCAAAACCCGTCGCCACGATGGTCAGCGCCGAACCGGCGTAGGGAATGATGTGCAGGACGGCGGCGACGACGCCCCACAACGCCGCATGCGCCATGCCGAAGGCCACCAGGATCGCCCACGTTGCAACGCCGACGAGCGCATTGATGATCACCATCGTCAGGAGGTAGCGCTGCACCTGCGCATCGATCTCGTCCAGGATCTCGACGGTGATGCGGCGCGCTGCCAGCGTTGGCCCGGCGGCATGAACGAGTTTGCGCCGGAAGGTGTCACCGGCGGCGAGCAGGAAGTACGCAAGCAGGCCGGCGATGCCGATCTCGATGATCACTTCGAGTGCCTTCGCCGATTGCTCGCTCATCCATTGCTGCAATACAGTCGGCGCGGGCGCGGCCGGCGGCGGTGTCGTCGGTTTGCCTCCGCTCGTCGCCTCCACCGCCGCGCGATTCAATTCCTCCGCCGCCGCGCGCACATGACCGACCGGGCCTTGTGGCTGCCGCGCGCTTTGTTGCGCGGCCATGCGGATCTTGCGCGCGGCGTTGGGCAATTCCGACAACGCGGCCGTTGCGTCGTCACGAAGCAGCAATACGCCGCCTGCGAGCGCTCCTGACAGCAACAGCAGTACGACGGCCGCACCGATTGCGCGATGGATGTGCACACGTTCCAGCACCACGACAAGCGGCTTCAGCGAATAGCTCGCGAGCATCCCGACGACGACGGGGATCAGAAACGCGGCAGCGATCTTGGCCGCCGCGATAACGGCAAACAGCGCGAGGACGATCAGCGCCGTCAGCGCCGAACGCTGACGACGGGGTACCGGCGGTTCTTCCTTTGGCTTGCGCTCGGGCATGGTGCTTCTTCGTTATCCTTAAGGCTCGGGCGCGTTAAAAAACGGCGTCTGGAGCCGCTACGACTCCAGACGCCGTCCGGTGGGGACCGCAGGGCGGGTGGGCCCTTCGATCAGTACTTCTTGTTCTCGCGCGCTTCTTCCTTGATCTTCGCGCCACCGGCCTGGATGTCCTTGCCGGCGCCTTCGACGGTGTTGCAGCCGGAAAGCAGCGCGAATGACGGAAGCGCGAATGTCGCGGCGAGCGCGAGTGCTAGCAGGCGTTTCATGATGTCCCCTTTCGTGGAGTTGAAATGGTCACGCGAGAGCCGCTTTCGCGGTCAGCCGCACGAATAGCGATGCAGCCGTCGTGCCATGAAAAAATCGCTTCGGTTTCAAGTGACTATGTATGAGTCACCCCCCACATCTGGCAACGACGCCGCTAACGGTCGGCAATAATTGCCTGCCGCGTCAGTCGCTCTCCGATAGTCAATGCACGTCGGGCGAGCGGTCGGATGCGAGGTCATCGAGCACCTCGCGCACGCGATGGTATTCGCGCGCCTTGTCGAAGAAGAAATCGGCGCCGAGCGCCATGCTCTTCGCGCGGTATTGAGGGAACGCGTAGTTCGTAAGGACGATCACCTTCACGTTCGGCGGTCGCCGCGAAATCAATGCGCGCAGCACCCCGAGGCCGGTGCCATGGCGCAACTGCAGGTCGAGCACCATAGCATCCCATGGCGCAGCACCCAGCATGCCGATGGCGGCCTGCTCGCTGTCGGCCTGCCCGACGATTTCGATTCTGCCCGGCTCTGCAATGGACTCGGCAAGCCGCTCGCGTATCAGCGGGGAGTCCTCGACCAGCAGTACGCGCAGCGGTACGTCGGTGTCCACTTGGTGATGATGATGACTGGTGGCTCCGGCAGGGTGTGCCGGCTCCTCGTCAACCTTCGCTGCCCCTGTCCATCGCATCGGTGGCGCCGCTCCGTTGCCACGTCCGCCAGGACGCAACGCCGGAACGTCCGTTGGATCTATTCGATCAAGCCGTTCTTGATCGCGTAATACGTCAGATCGGCGTTGGATTTCATCGCCATCTTTTCCAGTATTCGCGTCCGGTAGGTGCTCACGGTCTTGACCGAAAGATTCAGTTCATCGGCGATCTTCGACACGGCGGCACCGGATGCCAGTTTGCAGAAGATCTGGAATTCACGTTGCGACAATTCGGCGTGGAGCGGTTTCTCGCTGTCGCCGGAAACGCCGTCCGCCAGAATCTGCGCAAGCGACGGACTCACGTATTTGCGGCCCTGTACCACCGTACGGATGGCCCCGACGAGTTGCGTCGACGCCGCTTCCTTGTTCAGATAACCCGACGCGCCCGCCCGCAAAAGGTTCACCGCGTACTGGTCTTCCCCGTACGCGGAGAGCATAAGTACCGGCAGCTCGGGCTTCACGTGACGTAGCAGGCGCAGCGTGTCGATGCCGTTCTTGTCCGGCATCGAGATGTCGAGCAACACGACGTCGAAGTCGGCGGCCCGCACTGCCGACACCGTTTCGGTGCCGCTTGCGGCCTCCGCGGTCACTTCCATGTCGACCTGATCGGCAATGAACTGCCGCAGTCCCGCGCGGACGATGGCGTGATCGTCCGCGATCAAGATTCGGATCATCGATGGCCCTTGAATCCCGCGAAGCGCGCGATTCTAGCTTACATCGACGCGAGACGCGCACCGTCAGCCTGATATGCGGTGAGCCGGTTGTAAAGCGTTTTCAGGCTCACGCCCAACATTTCGGCGGCCCGCCGTTTGTTGCCGCGACAGTGGTCGAGCGTGGCGAAGATCGCCTGACGCTCCATTTCCGCGAGCGACGTCCCTACCGGCATGCGCAGGCATTCGCCCTCCACCGCCGGACACGCGAGGCCGGCAAGATCGATCTCGACGACGTCTTCCGCCATGATGAATGCGCGATGGACGGCGTTTTTCAATTCGCGCACGTTGCCGGGCCAGTGGTAAGCCCGGATCGTCGTCAACGCAGCGCGCGAAAAGCGCTTCGACGTGCTGGCTTCGACGTTAAGGTTCTGCAGGAAGTGCTCGGCGAGCAATTCGGTGTCGCCATCGCGCTCCCTGAGCGGCGGCAGTGCAATGGGAAACACGGCGAGCCGGTACATCAGGTCCTCGCGCAGGCGGCCGTCGCGCACGGCGTCGATCGCGTCGCGGTTGGTCGCGGCAAGCACGCGCACGTTGGTGCGGATTTCGCCATCGCCGCCCACGCGCGTGAAACGGCCCGTTTCGAGCACGCGCAACAGGCGCACCTGCATTTCGGGCGCCATCTCGGTAATTTCGTCCAAGAACAGCGTACCGCCTTCGGCGCGTTCGAAGCAGCCGCGATGTTGGCGATTGGCGCCGGTGAAGGCGCCGCGCTCGTGGCCGAAGAGCTCCGCCTCGATCAGGTTCTGCGGAATCGCACCACAGTTGATCGCGACGAACGCACCGCGGGCCCGCGGGCTGCGTTCATGAATCGTGCGCGCGACGAGTTCCTTGCCGCACCCGGACTCGCCGGTGATGAAGACTGTGGCTTCCGTCGGTGCGACCTTTTCGATCATCCGGTAGACGTCCTGCATGACGCTGGAACTGCCGTAAAGACGTCCAAAGCGTCCAAGCGCCGGTGCCGACGCGGCTCGTGCGGCGGCTACGAATGGCAGCGCGACGACGATGTCGTTGGTCGTTGCATCGGTGTGCATTTCATCGAGCGGCATTGAATTCCTCTGCGGGGGGTTGTTCGGTACACACGCATGCTAGGGAAAACTTTTCACAGTCCCTATCGGCGCCGCGCGGATGCTGTTGTCGCGGTTTGTCCTACAGCAATGCCTGCGCTACAGTAGCGCACCCGCCTACACGAGTCGCACATGTCGCCCTCGCCGTCCCTGCTGCCGATGATCCTGTCCGGAGGTGCCGGTACGCGCCTGTGGCCGCTGTCGCGTGAGGCTGCGCCGAAACCGTTCATGCCGCTGCCGGACGGCGAAACATTGCTGGCCAAGACCGCCGCGCGCGCGTTTGCGCTGCGCGATGTCGATGCCGTCATCACGATCACCAATCGCGACTACTACTTCCATACGAAGGACACCTATGCGGCGATGACCGGCGCAACTTCGGCGCAGGCGATCTACGTGCTGGAACCGTTCGGTCGCAACACCGCGCCGGCCGTGGCGGTCGGTGCACTGTGCGCGATCGCGCGAGGCTTTGGTGAGCACGTGCTGCTCGTCATGCCTGCCGACCATTTGATCCGCGATCAGCGCGCGTTCGCCGCAGCGGTCGATCGCGCGGCCGCACTTGCTGCGACCGGTGCGCTGGTGACGTTCGGCATCACGCCAACGCATCCGGAGACCGGTTTCGGTTACATCGAGTGCGGCGAGTTGCTGGTATCCGATGAAGGGCACGCGCCGCCCGCCTACCGTGCGCGCCGCTTCGTCGAGAAGCCCCAGCTCGCCGTTGCGCGCGAATATCTGACGCAAGGCCATTACGCGTGGAATTCTGGGATGTTCGCGTTCACGCCGAACGCAATCATCGCCGCATTCGCGCGGCACGCGCCCGGTGTACTGGCGGCGGCGCGGCCGATCGCACAGGCGCTCGGCAGCGCGGCATCGATTCAGATGCTCGAGATCGACGCCGCATCGTTTGCAGCCGTGCCCGATATTTCGATCGATTACGCGATCATGGAACGCGCGGCCGAAGCAGGCGAAGTGGCGGTCGTGCGCGGCGCGTTCGACTGGAGCGATGTCGGTTCGTGGCAGGCAGTCGCCGCATTGACGATCGCCGACGACGACGGCAACCATGGCCAGGGCGAGCGCGTTGCAATCGCCACGCGCGGCACCTATGTGCATGCTGCCGATCGCGTCGTGGCTACCGTCGGCGTGGAGAACCTCGTCATCGTGGATACGCCGGACGCGGTACTGATCGCCCATCGTGATCACCTGCAGCGCGTGAAGGACGTCGTCGGCGAGTTGAAGGCGCGCGGACACGATGCGTACAAGCTGCATAGGACCGTGAGCCGGCCGTGGGGCGCGTATACGGTGCTCGAGGAAGCGCCCGGCTTCAAGATCAAGCGCATCGAGGTTCGGCCCGGTGCATCGCTGTCGCTGCAGTTGCATCACCGCCGCTCCGAGCACTGGGTCATCGTGCGCGGGGTCGCACGCGTGACCAATGGCGACCGGGAATTCGACGTGCATCCCAACGAATCGACGTACATCCCCGTCGAAACGCGGCATCGGCTCGAGAACCGCGCGAGCGAGCCGCTCGTCATCATCGAAGTGCAGTGCGGCGATTATCTCGGCGAAGACGACATCGTGCGCTTCGAGGACAAGTACGGCCGCACGCCGGCGTAGCGGTCGCTAATCGATCGCGGCCACCGGCACCGGTGCGAAGCGACTGGTGATGTAGATCCCGCAAAGAATGAGGACGATGCCACCGATGTGATACGTGGCGAGTCGCTCGTCGAGGATGAACCAGGCGAGCACGACGCCGAAGGCCGGCATCAGGTGGACGAACAAGCCTGCGACGTTGGCGCCGACGGCTTCGACGCCGCGACTCCAGAACACGTAGGCGAGCACCGATGAAAACAAGGCGACGGCGGCGAGCGCCGCGAACGCCGAAGGCGTCCACGACATTGGTTGACCCAGCGCCGTTTCGAGCACGTAGAAGGGAAACACGGCGAGGTCGCCAATGCACGCGATGACGAACAGGAACGACAGCAGGTGCATGCCGGGAGGCCTGAAACGCAACGCGATCGTGTACACCGACCACATCGCCATCGACAGGATGATCAGCAGGTCCCCGCCGTTCAGCCTAAAGGCAGCGAGCGTTGCAAGCGATCCGCCGGACAGGATCGTAAGCACACCCGCAAGCGACACGCCGATGCCGGTCACCTGCAAGGTTCCCAGGCGCTCGCGCAGAAACGCCCACGACAGCGCGATGATCATGATCGGGATGAACGAATTGAGAATGACGCCGTTCACCGCCGTCGTGTAGCGCAAGCCGACGTACGCAAGCGCGTTGTGCGTGCCGATGCCGACCACGCCCAGCCCGAGCAGCGCCTTCCAGTGGCGCCGAACGATCGCGCGATCACGCGCGAGTCGCGGGCATGCGAACGGCGCCAGGATCACGATCGCGAACAGCCAGCGATAAAACGTCATCGCGAGCGGCGGAACGTCGTGCGACAACCAGCGACCGACGATCCAGTTGCACGACCAGAAGAACGGCGCGAGCGTCAACAACA
Source organism: Burkholderiales bacterium (assembly GCA_025935435.1). GTDB lineage: Bacteria > Pseudomonadota > Gammaproteobacteria > Burkholderiales > Casimicrobiaceae > VBCG01. Next base: position 5,429 of record JAICVH010000032.1, on the reverse strand, counting down.
GGTACGGCGAGGCGTGCAGCGCGCGCGCAGGCTTGGACATCGATCGATTATGTCACGCGTATAATCTCGACACGCGCGATTCACACGCGCACCTGATTCGCATGCCGACGGCCTCGACCGATGCTGCGACGGCCGCCTCCGCGCGACAGCCCTTTCCCCGCGAACCTGCCGCCGCTTCCACAGCACCGCCCGCCAACGCGTTTGCGGCGCTGCCGGCGCTCGTTCCCGCGCTGCCCGCGATCGGACATCGCGCGAAGCTCGACGCGCTTCCCGAGTCCGGAGATGCTCTTGCACTCGCGCAGATCGCGCTCGCTGCACGTGCCGAGCGTCGCACGCTCGCCATCGTATGTGCTGACGCCCTCGCGGCCGCGCGCCTCGCGCAGGAGCTCGCATGGTTCGCGCCCGATCTGGCGATCGGCGTCTTTCCCGATTGGGAGACGCTGCCCTACGACCATTTTTCGCCGCACCAGGATCTCGTCTCGGAACGACTGGCAACGCTGTACCGGATCACGCGTGGCGAATGCGACGTCGCGCTCGTCGCTGCGCAAACGGCGCTCTACCGGCTCGCACCGCAGTCGTTTCTCGCCGCTCACACGTTCTTCCTGACGCAGTCGGAAACGCTCGACGTCGAAGCGCTGCGATCGCAGCTTGCGCTCGCTGGCTACACGCACGTCACGCAGGTCGTATCGCCCGGCGAATTCAGCATTCGCGGCGGATTGATCGACCTTTATCCGATGGGCGCCGCGCTGCCCTATCGGCTCGATCTCTTCGGCGACGAGATCGAAAGCATCAAGACGTTCGACGCGGACACGCAGCGCACGCTCTACCCGATGCGCGACGTGCGGCTGCTGCCTGCGCGCGAATTTCCGCTCGATGACGCCGGGCGCACCCGCTTTCGCAGCCGGTTCCGCGAGGTGTTCGAAGGCGATCCGTCGCGCTCGCCACTGTACAAGGACATTTCCAACGGAATCGTCCCGGGTGGTATCGAGTATTACCTGCCGCTGTTCTTCGAGGCGACCGCGTCGTTCGTCGACTACATGCCGCGCGATGCCGTCTTCGCGTTGCACGGCGACGTCGACGCGGCGATCGAGCGCTTCTGGCAGGACACCGAGTCGCGATACCGGCTGATGCGCGGCGACAAGGCGCGGCCGCTGCTGCCCCCGCACCAGCTGTTCGTTGCCCACGATGAATTCCGCGGCGCGCTGAAACCGTTCACGCGCTTCGACGTTGCCGTCGCCGACGCGCAGGCTGCGATGCCCGCGGATGCACCGCTTCGCCGGCTGCCGGCGTTGCAGGTCGATCGCCGCGCCGACGACCCGCTCACCGCATTGAAGCGCGTGCTGGCGATGCTCGACGGCCGCATGCTCGTCTGCGCGGAGAGCGCGGGACGGCGCGAAACGATCCAGCAATACTTCGCCGAATACGGCGTGCGGCCGGCGGTCGTTGAAGGTTTCGCGGACTTCGTTGCAAGCGACGCGAGACTCGCGCTCACCGTGGCGCCGCTGCACGCGGGCTTCGCGTGGCCATCGGCGCGGCTCGCGTTCGTCACCGAGACCGAGCTGTATGCAAATGTCGTGCGGCGCGGCAAGCGCGACGTCGGCCGACGTTCGAACGTGGACGCGATGGTGCGGGACCTCTCCGAGGTGCGCATCGGCGACCCGGTCGTGCACGAAGAGCACGGTATCGGCCGTTATCTCGGGCTCGTCACGCTCGACGTCGGCGATGGCATGACCGAGTTCCTCGAGTTGATCTACGCGAACGACGCCAAGCTGTACGTGCCGGTGTCGAACCTGCACGTCATCAGTCGCTACAGCGGTGCATCACCCGACGCCGCCCCCTTGCACGAGCTGGGAAGCGGACAATGGGAGAAGGCCAAGCGCAAGGCTGCGCAGCAGGCGCACGATACCGCGGCCGAGTTGCTGAACCTGTACGCGCAGCGGGCGGCCCGTAGCGGCCATGCGTTTTCGTTCAGGCCGCACGACTACGAAGCATTCGCCGAAGGCTTCGGCTTCGAGGAGACACCCGATCAGCAGGCGGCGATCGATGCCGTCATCACGGACCTCGCCGCGGGTCGCCCGATGGATCGACTCGTCTGCGGTGACGTCGGCTTCGGCAAGACCGAGGTCGCGCTCCGCGCCGCATTCATCGCACTCGCCGATGGCAAGCAGGTCGCGCTGCTGGTGCCGACCACGCTGCTAGCCGAGCAGCACTTCCAGGTATTCTCGGATCGCTTCGCGGACTGGCCGGTGAAGCTCGCCGAGCTGTCGCGGTTCCGTTCGACGAAGGAAGTGAAGAGCGTGCTCGAAGGCCTTGCGAATGGTCGCGTCGACCTCGTCATCGGCACGCACAAGCTGCTGCAGTCCGACATCAAGTTCAAGAATCTGGGCCTCGTCATCATCGACGAGGAGCACCGCTTCGGCGTTCGTCAGAAGGAGCAATTGAAGCGGCTGCGTGCCGAGGTCGACGTGCTGACGCTGACCGCGACTCCGATCCCTCGCACCCTTGCGATGTCGCTCGAAGGCATTCGCGACTTCTCGGTTATCGCAACCGCACCGCAGCGTCGGCTTGCGATCAAGACGTTCGTGGCGACGTACTCCACCGGGATCGTGCGCGAAGCGGCGCTCCGCGAATTGAAACGCGGCGGGCAGATCTACTTTCTGCACAACGACATCGACACGATCCGCACGACGGCGGAGCGGCTCGCGCAATTGCTGCCCGAGGCGCGTATTGCAGTCGCGCACGGCCAGATGGGGGAGCGCGACCTCGAGCACGTGATGCGCGAGTTCTACGCGCAGCGCATCAACCTGCTCGTCTGCTCGACGATCATCGAAACCGGCATCGACGTGCCGACAGCGAACACGATCATCATTGATCGCGCCGACCGCTTCGGCCTTGCGCAGCTGCATCAGCTTCGCGGGCGCGTCGGTCGCTCGCACCACCAGGCCTACGCCTACCTGCTCACGCCACCGCACGAGGCCCTCTCCGCACAAGCGAAAAAGCGGCTCGAGGCGATCCAGATGATGGAGGACCTGGGCTCGGGGTTTTACCTCGCGATGCACGACCTCGAGATCCGCGGTGCGGGCGAAGTGCTCGGCGAGGAACAGTCCGGCGAGATGCAGCAGATCGGCTTCCAGCTTTATGCCGACATGTTGAAAGCGGCCGTCTCGGCGCTCAGGGCCGGTCGCGAGCCGGATCTCGCGCAACCGCTTGGCGTGACGACGGAGATCAACCTGCATGCGCCGGCCCGGCTGCCGCAGGAATACTGCAACGACATCCACGAGCGCCTCGTGCTCTACAAACGGCTCGCGAGCTGCGAATCGATCGACGAACTCGACCTGCTCCATGAAGAGCTCGTCGATCGCTTCGGGCCAACGCCGGAACCGGCGCAGGCGTTACTTGCCTGCCATCGGCTGCGTCTGATTGCACGGCCGCTCGGAGTCACCAAGGTCGACGCGGGTCCCGAGCGGACGACATTGCAGTTCGTCAAGCATCCGCCGTTCGATGCCGGCAAGCTGATCGTACTCGTGCAGAAGGACGGTCGCATTCGCTTCGCCGGGCCCGATCGCATCCGCATCGAGCGCGGGGCGCCGACGCTGAACGAGCGCGTGGCACTCGTGCGCGATTTTCTGGCCAGGCTCGCATGACCGTGCGTTCGTTGCCGCCGCAGGTGCACGTCTTCGTCCGCGACTGGTTGTCCGCCAATCATGTCGTGCTCAAGAGCGCAGACGGCTGCATCGTCGTCGATTCGGGTTACGGCAAGCACGCGCCGCTGACGCTCGCGCTGATCGCATCGCGGATGGGCCTCGACGGCCGGCCGCTCGCCAAGCTCGTCAACACGCACTGCCATTCCGATCACATGGGGGGCAACGCTGCGGTGAAGCGCGCGTACGGCTGCCCGATCGCCGTTCCCGCAGGCGAAGCGCCGCTGATCGAGGCGTGGGACGAGCGAACGCTGCTGCTCGGTTACGCGGGACAGCAGGCCGAGCGCTTCACCGTCGACGAGGTGTTGCAGCCGGGATCAACGCACGTCTGGGGCGATCTGGAATGGCACGCGCTTGCAGCGCCCGGCCACGACATGGCCGCGCTCGTGTTCTTCAACGACGAGCATCGGCTGCTGATATCCGGCGATGCGCTATGGAAGAACGGCTATGGGCTCGTCATGCCGCCGGAGATCCTGCCGGACGCGTTACCGGCGACCCAGGCTACGCTCGAGCTCATCGCCGGCCTCGGCGCACGCACCGTGATTCCCGGGCACGGCGATCCGTTCGATGATGTCGAGGCTGCGCTCGAACGCGCGTTTCGTCGCACGCGCGCGTTCGTTGCGGACCCGCAGCGCATGGCGCGCCATGCGCTCAAAGTGCTGCTGATGTTCACGCTGCTCGACCGCGAACGGATGCCACTTGCATCGCTGCCCGCGTATGTCGATCGTGTTGCCGTTTACCGCGAATTCAACGCTCTCTTTTTCCGGATGCCGGCGGACGAGCTCGCGGAGACGCTCGTCGCTGAACTCGAGCGCGCGGGCGCAGCGCGGCGCGAGAACGGTGAATTGCTTCCCGCTTAGCGGACGAAGCGGACCCCGTCGCGTCCGCCTTACGACTGGTCGCGATATGCCTCGACCGGAATCGTCAGTCTGATTTCGTCCGAGGGGTTGGCGATCTTGACTCCGTCCGTCATTCCCCATTCGGAGCGCTTGATCGTTGCCGTCGCTTCGGCGCCGCACATGGGCTTCTTGTTGAACAGCTGCTCGCCGCACACGAAGTTGACCACCTTGAGGGACACGGGCTTGGTCACACCGAGCATCGTGAGTTCGCCGTCGGCGCCGACGAGCTTGTCTCCGTCGAAAGACAAGTTGGCGGATCTGAACGTGATCGTCGGGAACTTTTCGACGTTGAAAAATCTTTCGCCCTTGACGATCGTATCGAGCCGTTCGCTGTACGTGCGGATCGACGCTGCGTCGATCGTCACGTCGATCGAACCTTTTTTCGCGGCCCTGTCGAGCACGATTTTGCCGGTAGCCTTGCCGAAATTCCCATGCTGCGTTGAAAAGCCTGTATGACCGGCCGCCCACTGTGGCTGCGAATGCGTGGGATCGATTACGTAAGTTTCCTGTGCGGCGGCGGGGAGGACGATCAGCGCGGCGACGATGGCAATGACAATTCGAACGTTCATGCTGCTGGTCCTTTCAGGTGAAGGAAGACGACGAGCCGTGCGGTCCCGCGCCGGTAAACAGTGAAGAGCTCATGCTATTCCAGATTACGCAACTGGTATGCGCGAGCGTCACGCCGAGCGCTCGAGGACGATGCGGACGCGCACGCGTATGTCGTTGTCGACGGTCGACGTGTCCGCCCATTCGCCTTCGCCGACCTTGTAGTCCAGCCGCTTCAGCGAAAACGCGCCTTCGGCCGTTCGATTGCCTGCCGCATCGGATT
>JAICVH010000393.1 GCA_025935435.1 Burkholderiales bacterium | reverse complement strand
GAGGATCGAAAAGCGCGCGTCGTGCGCCGCACGCACCCAATCGGCGTCGATGTCGATCGCGGCGGAGAGCATGACGACAAGCAGCAATTGCAGGACCGAGATGCGGAACGACGCGCGCTCGACCGGCATGAACAACGCAAGCCGCAATCCGGCCGCCAGATTGCGACCGAGCGCGTGGAATGCGGAATGGACCGGGCGTGCCTTCATCGCGTCAGCCGGCATGCGCGGTGATGTACGCCTCGACGCGCGAGGCGTCGGCAGGCAGGACGGTGCATCGCTGCGGCAGCTCCTCGAGTCCGGCATAAGCGGTCGGTCGCGGGGGTTCGAAGCCGAGCGCTTCCCGAATGGTCGCCGCAAACTTGACCGGCAGCGCCGTTTCGAGGCAGACGAGCGGAATGCCGGGCGCGCACAATGCGCGTCCCACGCGGACGCCGTCGGCGGTATGCGGATCGACGATCACGCCGAATGCGTGATGCAGGTCGCGTATGGTCGCGATGCGATCGGCGTGCGTGCTACGCCCGGAGACGAACCCGGACGATGCAATGCGCGCCCCGATCGCAGTTCCAGCGATATCGAACTCGCCGTCGCGCTCCAGCGTGCGCCACAGCGCCGCAAGCTGCCCCGGGTCCCGGTCGACCATGTCGAACATGTAACGCTCGAAATTCGAGGCGCGCGAGATATCCATCGACGGCGACGATGTCGCGTGCGTTTGCGCAGCACGGCGTGGACGATAGCGACCAAGCCGAAAGAACTCGTCGAGCACGTCGTTCTCGTTCGTCGCCACGATCAGTTGCGCGATCGGCAATCCCATGACGCGCGCGACGTGACCGGCCAGCACGTTTCCGAAGTTGCCCGAAGGCACTGAAAAGCTGACCGTCTGATCGTCATTCGCAGTTGCCGCGAAGTAACCCTTGAAGTAATAGACGATCTGCGCGGCGATTCGTGCCCAGTTGATCGAATTGACGGCGCCGAGGAAATGCCGACGCTTGAACGCCGCGTTGGCTGCGATCGCCTTGACGATGTCCTGGCACTCGTCGAACGTGCCTTCGATCGCCAGGTTGTGAATGTTCGGGTCGCGGAGCGCATACATCTGCGCCTGCTGGAACGCGCTCATGCGCCCGCGCGGCGACAGCATGAAGACGGCGATGTGCCGCTTACCGCGCATCGCGTATTCCGCCGAACTACCGGTATCGCCGGACGTCGCGCCGAGGATGTTCAGCGTACGCGTACCGCCTTCGAGCACGTGCTCGAAGAGGTTGCCAAGCAATTGCAGCGCAATGTCCTTGAACGCGAGCGTGGGTCCATTCGACAGGTGCAGCAGGTGCAGACCGGGCCCGAGCGTCGAAAGCGGCGTGACCTCCTTGCTGCCGAATGCATCGGCGGTGTACGTGCGCGCGACGATCGCACGCAAGGCCTCGGCCGTGATGTCCGTGCAGAATCGTGAAAGGATGGCGAAGGCCAGATCGGCGTAACCGAGGGGACGCAGCGCCGCAAGTTCCGTGGCCGACAGCCGCGGATATTGCTTCGGTATCGCGAGGCCGCCATCCGGCGCCAAGCCTTCGAGCAGGATCGATGTGAACGATTGGGGCGCGTCGCGCCATGCGCCGCGCGTGCTGACGTAGTCCATCGGAGCGAGCGTACCGGGGGAGGCGCCCGCCTGTCGCGCGATCACGCGAGATCTTCCAGCCGGATGCGTACGACGGCACCGCGTACCGTCGGCAACGATTCAATGCGACCGATCGCATCGACGACGCGATGTTCGATCGACTTGTGCGTGAGCAGGATGATGTCCGTCTGATCCTCGCCCTCCGTCGGCTCCTTCTGGATCATCGCGTCGATGGAGATTTCGCGATCGGCGAGGATGCGCGTGATGTCGGCGAGAACGCCGGGCCGGTCGAGCACGCGCATCCGAAGGTAATAGCTCGTCTCGACATCGCCGATCGCAAGGAATGGCACGTCGGTGAGCTGGTCCGGCTGAAAGGCCAGGTGCGGGACGCGATGCTCGGGATCGGCCGTATGCATGCGCGTCACGTCGACCAGGTCCGCGATCACCGCGCTTGCCGTTGGCTCGGCGCCCGCCCCTGCGCCGTAATAGAGCGTCGCGCCGACGGCATCGGCCTTGACCAGCACGGCGTTCATCGCACCTTCGACGTTGGCAATCAGCCGCCGGGTCGGAATCAACGTCGGATGTACGCGGAGTTCGATGCCGTTCGGGGCGCGCCGCGTGATACCGAGCAGCTTGATGCGATAGCCGAGCTGCTCGGCGTAGCGCAAATCTTCCCGCGTCAGTGCTGCGATGCCCTCGGCGTACGCCTTGTCGAATTGCATCGGCACGCCAAACGCGATCGCCGACATGATCGTCAGCTTGTGCGCGGCGTCGGTGCCGTCGACGTCGAGCGACGGATCGGCCTCGGCGTAGCCACGCGCCTGGGCTTCCTTTAGCGCCGTCTCGAACGACGCGCCCGTGTCGCGCATCGTCGAGAGGATGAAATTCGACGTGCCGTTGATGATGCCGGCGATCCATTCGATCCGATTCGCCGTCAGCCCTTCGCGCAGCGCCTTGATGATCGGCACACCGCCAGCGACAGCGCCTTCGAAGGCGACCATCACGCCCTTCGCGTGGGCAGCCGCGAAAATTTCGTTGCCGTGTTCGGCAAGGAGCGCCTTGTTCGCGGTGACGACGTGTTTGCCGTGCGAAATCGCGTCGAGCACCAGAGAGCGCGCCGGTTCGATGCCGCCGATCAGTTCGCAGACGATGTCGACATCGGGATGCCGGACGACGTGACCGGGGTCATCGGTGAACTGAACGCCCGTGATGCCCCGGGCGCCCTGCCTGGCGCGCTCGATTCGTCGCGTTCCCACCCAGGTGATCCGAATCGGCCGACCCGCGCGACGCGTGATCTCCTCCTCGTTGCGACGCAGGACGTCCCACGTGCCGCGGCCGACGGTACCGAAACCGATCAGGCCGACCTGCAGCGGCTTCAAGGATGTTCGCCGGTCATCAGCCGAGGCGCTCGGTGGACTCGGAAGGCGGCGACGTAATCGACGCGGCTTCCGCGAGCGTTCCCTGCGGATTCGGTCGGACCGGCCGCGCCGACCGATCGTTAAATACGTCCCAGAACGCGGCATTGGGCATTCCCTGCTCGTCGCGGAAGCCCGCGCGAATGCCGGTGATTTCCGCTACGTCGGCGAGCGTAGTCGTCTTGACGTGAAATTGACGGATCGGTCCGTGCTCGAACAATCCGCAGGTTTCCCACAGCACCGATTCACGCACGAGAAGCTGGTTTGGCTGCGCTGCTTCCTGGATTCTGGCCGCGAGGTTCACGGTGTCACCCCAGACGTCGAACCAGAGGCGCCCGGTCGAGTTGCCATCATTGTCGACGCCGCCCGTGTCAATGACGCCGCACGACGCGGGTCCAAGGCAAATCCCTATCCGCGCCTG
>JAICVH010000591.1 GCA_025935435.1 Burkholderiales bacterium | reverse complement strand
GCAATCAGCACGTGGTCACCGCGTCGACCATCGAGCGTCCCGCCCATTGGATAAACGCACAGCCCGCGTGTCATCGCCTCGGCCTTGATGCGCGCGTGCAAGCGCAGCGCAGCGTCGAACGGCGTCTTGCTTTCGCGGTCCGCGACGAGTTCGAGCGCGATGAACAGCCCGCGTCCGCGGATATCGCCGATATGCGGGTGCTCGCCGAACGCGTGCACAAGACGTTCGCGCAGCCCCAGGCCTTGTCGCTGCACCGCAGTGAGCAGATCGTCCCGCGCGATCACGCGCTGCACGGCAAGTGCGGCGGCGCAAGCGATTGGATGGCCGACGTAGGTGTGACCGTGCTGAAAGGAACCGCTGCCCGCAGCCAGCGCATCGTGGATCGCGGCATTGACGAGCACGGCACCGATCGGCGCGTAACCACCGCCGAGTCCCTTGGCGATCGTCATCAAATCCGGTGCGACAGCCTCCTGCTCGATCGCGTGCAACGTGCCCGTGCGGCCCATGCCACACATGACCTCGTCGAGGATCAACAGGATGCCGTGCCGATCGCAGATGTCGCGGATCCGGCGGAAATAGCCGCGTACGGGCGGCACGGCGCCGAGCGTTGCGCCGGCGACGGTTTCGGCGACGAAACCGATGACATTTTCACCGCCCAATTCGCCGATCACGCGCTCGAGTTCGTCGCCCAGGCGCGCACCATATGCGTCGGCCGATTCGTCGTCGCGCCGGTCGCGGTATTCGTAACACGGCGACACGTGCGCGACGTCGATCAACAGCGGCGCGAACGACGCGCGCCGCGACGCGTTGCCGCCGACGGCGAGTGCACCGAGCGTGTTGCCGTGATAGCTCTGCCGCCGCGCAATCAAATGCCGCCGCTGCGGCTGGCCGATCTCGACGAAGTACTGGCGCGCCAGCTTCAGTGCAGCTTCGATCGCCTCTGATCCTCCGGACACGAAATACACGTGACCGATTCCTGGCGGCGCGGACGCAACGAGCGTGTCCGCGAGCGTTTCCGCGACCTCGGTCGTGAAGAAACTCGTATGCGCATAGGCGACGCCGTCCAGTTGCGCGCGCATCGCCGCGAGAACGTCCGGGTGTCCGTGTCCGAGGCACGACACCGCGGCGCCGCCCGACGCATCGAGATAACGCTTGCCGTCGGCGTCGACGATCCATGCGCCGCGGCCACTGACGGCGACGGGAAACAGACGCTTCAGCTGCCGATGCAGAACCTTCGTCGGGCGCTGCGCCGACGCCTGCACATCGCGTTTCATCCGCTACCTCGGTTCACCGGTCGCACGGTCCTCGGGACACGAGAACTGGCGGCACGCGCGGCCCGATGCCTGACGACGTCGTGGCGCGTCTCCCGGATCACCAATGCATTCGCGTGACACCGGGCACCGAATCGAAATGCGTGTCGCGACTCAGCACCGGCAGCCGATGTTGAATCGCAAGCGCAGCGATCCACGCATCGTTGGCGGCGATCGGTCGCCCGGCCCGTTTTAAGCCGGATCGCACCGCCGCGTACGCCATCGTCGTTTCGGCCGTGACATCGAGCACATCAAAAAGTCCAAGGTGAGAGTCGATCCAAGCCTCGTAAGCAGATCGATGACGCGACGTTGAAATGCCGTAGCGGAATTCGCCCAGGACAATGACGGGAATCGCGGCCCTCGACTGCCGTCGCAACACCTTTCCGACGCTCTCGGCGCCGTCGACGAATGCGGACAACGCGTTGGTGTCGACGATCATTCCCGATCCTCGAGATCGATCGTTTCGAACGCCTCGTCGATTCGTGCCTGAACGCGCGCGGTTTCACGGTGAAGTCGACGGAGCTTGCCAAATCCTTGCATCCAGGCGGGCTCGCGTCTGACAGTCTCGCCGGAAGCGAGTTTTTCGGCCAAGGCATCCGTGACGAACTGTTTCAGCGATTCCCCGCGCTCGGCGGCCCTCGATTTCGCCTTGCGGAATATCTGATCCGGTAAGTCGAGCGTGGTTTTCATGCTCCCATATTACCATATTTATGGGTCACGGCCGGCCTTGAGACGGCGGTCGATCTGCCACGCGCGCGCTACCCGCCCTTCTTCACGCTGCGCACGCGCAACGTCGGCATCGCGGCGATGACCTTGGCACCGGCCACGCAATCGACGAAATAACGCTTGCGTCCGGCGATCTCCTCTTCGACGAGTCCATGGATGTCGGTGTCGAAGCCGGGAAACCGTTCATTGAAGTCGCGCGCGAACTGCAGATAGCGGACGATCTGCCGGTTGAACCGCTCGCCCGGAATCAGCAGCGGAATGCCGGGAGGATACGGCGTCAGCAGGACGCTCGTCACGCGCCCCTC
>JAICVH010000403.1 GCA_025935435.1 Burkholderiales bacterium | reverse complement strand
TGCGGGGCCGAGCACGTTGCGCGCCATGTCGATCGTCGCATCGTCGGCGCCGAGATGGACGCCGGCCGCGCCGCTGCTGCGCGCCAGTTCGATGTCGTCGTTGACCCGCAGCGGAACGCCGCGGCGCCGGCACAGCCCGGCCAGCGCGGTCGCCTCATCGAGCCGGCGCGGTGCATCGCCGGTCTTGTCGCGGTACTGCACGAGCGCCGCGCCGCCGCGCAGCACCGCGTCGACCGCGGCGAGCAGATCGCGCCGCGGACCGTCGGTGATCGCGTACAGGCCGCGCCCCGGCAGGCGTGCAGTGGACGAGAGCATGGGCATGGGCGAAGTGTAAGGGCAACGCCGTCGCGCCGCGGCCGCAGCCGTCGGGCGGGAAGGACCGGTGCGCGTCGCGAGCCGTCGCTTCAGCCAGGCACGTCACGGCGGCTGGACTTGCTCGTGAACCGTGCCGCATTCGAGGTTAGAATGCGCGCCGTCCCGTTCCGTTGCCGATCATGAACACAGCACCAGCCAGCGTCGAAGTCCCGTACCGCACGTTCATGTGCGTCGTCTGCGGCTTCATCTACAACGAGGCCGAAGGCTGGCCGGCGGACGGCATCGCCGCCGGAACGCGCTGGGAGGACATTCCGGAAACCTGGACCTGTCCCGACTGCGGCGTGACCAAGTCGGACTTCGAGATGGTCGAGGTCGGCTGACGGTTCAGTTCACGCGCGGCAGATCGCCGCTGAGGTCGGCCAGTTCCGCGCCGATGCTCTCGGCATCGTCGGCTTGCGGCACCAGCGCGAGGTAGCGGCGCAGATCGTCGCGCGCGGCGCGGCGATGTCCGAGCTTCAGGTACAGCTGCCCGCGATCGCGGTATTCCGACGGCTGGTGCGAATCGACCGTGAGCAGGCGATCGCAGCAGCGCAGCGCCTTGTCCCACAGCTCGCGTTCGGTATACACCGCCTTGAGGTTGCGCAGCATGCGCGACAGGATCGCACGATGGCTGGCCGGCTCGAGCATGCGCGCCAGGCGCTGGTCGTCGATGTCCTGCGTGTCCAGATGCGAGCGCGCGCGGCGGCGCAGTTCCGCCGCGTCGAGCGAGCGGCCCTTCTGGAACGGATCGAGCACGACGATGCCTTCGTCGAGCGGCAGGCGCACGAGAAAGTGTCCGGGAAACGAAACGCCCTGCAGCGGAACGCCGAGGCGCCGCGCGAGCTCCATCTGCACGACCGCGAGCGAGATCGGGTTGCCGAGACGGCGGTCGATCACGTCGTTCAGGTAGCTGTTGCGAGGATCATAATAATCCTGGTCGTCGCCGCTGAAGCCGAGCTCGTCGAACAGGAAGTTGTTGAGCGAGCGCAGTTGCGTGGCCGGCGCATCGTCATCGTCGATGACCTTGCGCAGCCGCCGGGCGTACTGGCGCAGGCGCGCTTCGTAGTCGGCGTCGTCGAGTTCGGGATACTCGTCCTTCGCGATCAGCAATGCCGAGGCGAACAGCGGAATCTCGTCGTCTCGCGCGCTGCGCAGATGCAGCCAAGGATCGTTCATTCGTGCCCCCTTGTTCGACCGCGTCTCCACGCGTCCGATACTACTTTAAATGAGCGCGAAAGTGGGCAAACCCGGTCACGTCAGCAATTCGCCCGCGGCCTGTCATCGCGTTTCCATTTGCCCGTGCTTGACTGTCATCCGTCGCAAGTGCCGACGGAGGATTCACGTGAGGCAATTCGTACCGATGAACGACGATCTGCTCTATCGCCCCGACGCGCTGCCGGGGCCGCTCGTGCCGTACCGCTGCGGCGTGCCGTGCTGGCATCAGTTGCAGGCGCAGCCGACGGCGGATTCGCAGCGGGATCTCGACAATGCGTTGCGTGCGCAGGGCGTGCGCGAAAGCGAAGCGGTTACTGCTTGACGCTGATCGGGTCACCGGCCTTGACGCCGAGCTTGTCGGCCATTCCGGAATTCAACTCGAGCACGTACTTGGTCGGCCCGGTCGACGGGTAGGTCGAGCACGGATCGCTGCGGCACGGCGGCACGCGCTGCTGCACGCTGACCAGCTTGTAGTCCTGGTCGAAAAACAGGATGTCGAGGGGAATGTGCGTGTTCTTCATCCAGAACGCGCGCGGCTGCGCGTCGTCGAACACGAACAGCATGCCGTGGTCATCCGCCATGCTGTCCCGGAACATCAGTCCGCGCGTGCGCGAAGGCTCGTCGGCGGCGATCTCGACGTCGAACTTGTGTCCCTTCAACTCGACGCTCGGACCGGCGGCGCGCACCGAGCACGCGGCGAGCGTCAGCAGCGTTGCGGACAGGCCGAGCAGCGGGATGCAGCGGAATCGGTTCATGTGGGTCGAAGCGGCCTTTTGCCGTGTCCGCGGCGGCTGAAGGTGGAACGACGGACGGGCGGAAGTCTGCCTACGCGCGATCGGGCTGTCCAGCCGCTCCGGCGAACGGGCGGTGCGTGCCGCAAAGCGCGGCGCAGCGCCGTATTCGCGAGGATCGTGTCGCGGTCGTTGACGGACTGGCCAGCGGATGTATAATGCGCGGCTCCCTCGAGCGAAAGGCTCTAGGGCAGCCGGAGATTGATCCGGTGCGAACAGGTTCTTTGACAGTGTGCGCAGGTGACTTGTGTGGGCGCCTTGGGATGGAGAAATAGTCCATCGAATCAAGAGCGTCCCAAGCCTCGAAACCTTTGGTCCTTAACCGGATCTTGGAATCGTAATTTGAGTAATCAAAGCAGCTTGGGGTCACTCTCTAAAGTTTTGGGTCGAAGGAACGCAAGTTCCGGAGGCTTGGCAAGTTCAACTGAAGAGTTTGATCCTGGCTCAGAGTGAACGCTGGCGGCATGCCTAACACATGCAAGTCGAACGGTAACAGGCCCGCAAGGGTGCTGACGAGTGGCGGACGGGTGAGGAATACATCGGAATCTGCCCGGTTGTGGGGGATAACGTAGGGAAACTTACGCTAATACCGCATACGACCGAGAGGTGAAAGCGTGGGATCCGCAAGGACCTCGCGCAGCCGGATGAGCCGATGTCGGATTAGCTAGTTGGCGGGGTAAGAGCCCACCAAGGCGACGATCCGTAGCTGGTCTGAGAGGATGATCAGCCACACTGGGACTGAGACACGGCCCAGACTCCTACGGGAGGCAGCAGTGGGGAATATTGGACAATGGGGGCAACCCTGATCCAGCAATGCCGCGTGTGTGAAGAAGGCCTTCGGGTTGTAAAGCACTTTTATCCGGAACGAAACGCGCAGGGCGAATACCCTTGCGAACTGACGGTACCGGAGGAATAAGCACCGGCTAACTTCGTGCCAGCAGCCGCGGTAATACGAAGGGTGCAAGCGTTATCCGGATTCATTGGGTTTAAAGGGTGCGTAGGCGGGGCAATAAGTCAGTGGTGAAATCCTGCGGCTTAACCGTAGAATTGCCATTGATA
>JAICVH010000697.1 GCA_025935435.1 Burkholderiales bacterium | reverse complement strand
GTACGTGCTCTACGACAAGGTGTTCGCGCATCTCAAGCCGCAGACGCCGACGCCGGACCTGGTCGTGTATCTGCAGGCGCCGGTCGACACGCTGGTCGAGCGCGTACACCGGCGCGGCATCGGCTTCGAGCAATCGATGCCCGCCGAATACCTCGCGCGGCTGGCCGACGCGTACACGCGGTTCTTCTACCGCTACGAGGAAGCGCCGCTGCTGATCGTCAACAGCGAACGACTGAATTTCGTCGACGATTCCGAACACGTCGACCTCCTGCTCGCGCGGGTGGGCACGATGCGCGGTCAGCGCGAGTTCTTCAACCTGGGATCGGCGTGACGTCGGAGTGACCGTATGGATCAGATCCAATCAGCGGAAGCGCTGCGCGAACGGCTCGGACGCGCCGACCAGGTGGCCTTCGTGCCGACGATGGGCAACCTGCACGAAGGCCATCTGTCACTGATGCGCCTTGCGCGCAAGCACGCGGATTGCGTCGTCGCGAGCATCTTCGTCAATCGACTGCAGTTCGGGCCGAACGAGGATTTCGACCGCTATCCCCGCACGTTCGAATCGGACATCGCCAAGCTCGAGCGCGAAGGCGTCGACGTGCTGTTTGCGCCGCACGAACACGACATGTACCCGACGCCGCAGGTATATCGCGTGCAGCCGCCGCCGGTCGGCGACGAACTCGATGGCGCGTTTCGACCCGGATTCTTCAACGGCGTGTGCACGGTCGTGCTGAAACTGTTCAACCTCGTGCAGCCGGATTTCGCGGTGTTCGGAAAGAAGGACCGCCAGCAGCTGAAGCTCGTGCGCGGCATGGTGCAGCAATTCAACCTGCCGATCCAGATCATCCCCGGCGAAACCGTGCGTGCCGATGACGGACTCGCGCTCTCCTCCCGCAACAACTACCTGTCACCCGTCGAGCGTACCGAAGCGCCGCGGTTGTATCGGACGCTCCGCGGCGTGGCCGACGACATCGCGCGCGGCCGCACCGACTACGCGAACCTCGAAGCGTCGGCACGCTCGGAGCTTGCGCGCCACGGCTGGAAGGTCGACTACATCGCCGTGCGTAACGGCATCGGCCTGCGCATCCCGCACCCGGAAGGCTTCGACCATCCGAACGTGCTGATCGTGCTCGGCGCGGCGACACTCGGATCGACGCGACTGATCGACAATGTCGACGTCACGCCGAAGGACGGCGAGGATTGAGTGTGCTTGTCGTGTCTGTAATTAATTGGTGGCCCGCGCCTCGCACACGCACTACGTCGTCAGTCCGATCCCCCGACCGTCGAGGACGAGCGGTCGCGGATCATCGGTCGCAGTCACGACGCGGATTTCGCTATACGGCAGGACATAAGGTCCCGTAGCGGTCGCGCGTACGTGAACTTCGTCCGCCGACGTCGTCATCTTGAACGTGACTTCGGTGTACTGGCCGTCGCGGTAGGCGAGCGAAATGCCGTCGTCCTCGTACAGCATGAACGTCGACGTCGACGCACCGGGCGCGGGAAACAGATGCAACGCGCGCGACGGCTCGTCGGTCAGCCGCGAATAGTCGGTCGTATCCGTCGTCGGCACCATCGCGCCGGCCGGACAGAACAGCGGAATGCGCTCGAGCGGCGCATCGATGCGTGCCGTGTCGCCGGCTGCGTAGCGACTTCCGGTGTCGAACGCAAACCAGCACGCCGGTCCGAGCGGTAGATACACGTTGCGCATGCGCACGCCGGGGTCAACGACCGAAGCGACCAGCAGCTGCGAACCGCACAGAAAATCATCGCAATCGTCGAACGTCCGCGGGTCGTCCGGGTAATCG
>JAICVH010000596.1 GCA_025935435.1 Burkholderiales bacterium | reverse complement strand
AGAGATCCTTGCGGTAGACCTGCACGGTCACTTCGCCGTCGTACGGCACCGCATACGGCTTGCCCTCGTACGAATTGGCGTCGCGCCACGCCTTGAAGATGTCGTTGTAGTTGAACCATGCCGAATCGGTCAGCGCCGCGTCGTTCAGGTACTTGTCGAGCGGCTCGATCCACTTGTTCGAGACGTACAGCGGGTAATACATCGGATCGGTCGCGGACGTCGCGTACGTCGCGGTCTTCGACGACAGGTCGAGCATTGCCTTCTGGCGGATCTGTCCCGGCGGTACTTTCTCGAAGCGCACCTTCACGCCTGACAACGCCTCGAACGTCGGGGCGATCGCGATCAGGTTGTCGAAGTAGCTCGCGGGAATGACGGCGACGGCGATCTCCTCGCCCTCGGCCTGCCGCCAGTTGATCTTCGACTGCGTATAAGGCGCGGCATCGGCTGCCGCCTGCGCATGCGCGCTGCGAATCACGTAGGGCGCGGCGACGGCGGCGGCGCCGAGCACCGCGGTGTGCTTCAGCATCCGGCGGCGACCGGGAGCAGCGAGCGAACCTGGCGAGCGTCGTTTCATCGTGTCTCCTCCTGGAGTTGAACTTCGTTCAGCGTATCGCCGCGAACGGACTGCAACCGGGTGCGTCTTCGGCGCTTTCCGCCTGCTGCAGCAGGTACTCGGGGAATCCGCCGGCGGCGTCGGACTTGCCGAGCTCGAACAAGCGCTTGACGACGTCGGGATGCCGGTCGGCAAGGTTCGGCGCATCGGGTGCCGGTCGCGGTGAATCGTAAAGGAACGGCCCGCGTCCGTTGATCTTGCAATTGAACCACCACGTGTCGTCGATGACGGTCATCGCGCCGCCCCAGCCGATCGTCACGTGATCGCGAATCGGCGCGCCGCCGCCAAACGCCGCAGCGAGGAATGAACGGCCGTCGATCGGTTCTGCGGGCGGGACGCCGGTTGCCTCGAGCATCGTCGCGGCAATGTCGTGATGCTGGACGAAGGCGTTGCACACGGTCCCGGCGCCGAGCTTCTGCGGATGGCGTACGAGGAGCGGCACTTCGTAGCTTTCAGGATCCGACGGATAGCCGCGCTTGCCGATGTAGCCGCGGCGCTCCCACAGGCTGTGGCCGTGATCCGACGTGACGATGACGAGCGCTTCGTCGAGCACCCCGGTCACGCGCAGCGTTTCCATCAGATGCCCGAACCAGCGGTCGCACATCTCGACCAGTCCCGCGTAATTCGCGCGCGTCCGCCTCACCAGATCCGCCGGGAGCCAGGGCATTTCGGCATAGGGGGAGATCACCTGTTCGCGGCCACCACCCTCGTCGTAGCGGCGGCGATAGTGCTCGGGCACGAACCACGGCTCGTGCGGATCGAACGACTCGACGGTCAGGAACAGCCGCTTGGCATCGACGTTCTGCTCGATCCACCGCGCCGACTCCTGCATGACTTGCGCATTGAACCATTGTTCTTCGCGCACGCGGTCGCGCATGTTGAGCAGAATGCGACTCGAGAACCAATGGGCACCGTAACCGGGCTGCTCGAGGCCGGTCGCCTTGCCGCGCAGCTCCTGCAATTCGCGCGGCACCCAGTAATCGATTTCGTCCTGCGATGGAAATGGGCCGCTGCGTGCGGCGTCCGCTTCCTGCCCGCGAATGAACGTCCACTGGTGGAAACCGCGCCAGAAGTTCTTGGACGGCTTGAACTCGTGATACAGATCGGAGACGAGTCCGGTGCGAAAGCCGTTGGCTTCGTACATCTCGGCGAGCGTCGCCTGCGTCTCGGGTATCGGCCCCCAGCCCGGTGCAATCCCGACGAAATCGCCCTTGATGTGCCGGAAGTCGCCGTTGTGGAACGGGTAGGTACGGCGCCCCGTGTAGATCGTGCGTCGTGCGCAGAGCGTCGGCAGCGCCTCGGGATACGCACGCTCGAAGCGCACGGCGTCCTGCGCGAACGCATCGAGATGCGGCGTCGCGATGCCGCCCTTGATCTGTGGTGCGCCGCCATCAGCAGCGAGCGCGGTCGCCCACTCGGCAGGCGTGCCGTAGCAGCCGACGGCGTCGCGGCGCAGCGTGTCGAAGATCACCAGCACGACGTGCCGGATCGGTGACTTCGGAGTCGGAGCCATGAGTCGACTTCGGTTTCGGAGGAGCGCGCGGACCTATCGCCCCCGGCCGATGATGTATTCGATTACATATGTTGGCGAGATGTGGTCGCCCTGTCAACCGCCTGCCTATCGACCTGTCGCGTTGCAATCGATTGCACGACGCGTATGCTGTGCAAGACGATGGCGAGAATCGCATCCGACGATGCCGCATT
>JAICVH010000278.1 GCA_025935435.1 Burkholderiales bacterium | reverse complement strand
TCGATTGCAGCCCACCCGACCAGAACGTGCCCGAACCCGCATCCCTGCTGCTGCTCGCGAGCGCTGCAATCGCAGCCGGCGTGACGCGGCGTCGCCGGCGGCGTTAAAGAATCAGCTCCGTTGTTGCTCTGAAAGGGGGCGAAGCGAGTCGCCCCCTCTTTTTTTGTCCTCGGCTATTTGCGCCCGGCTTTCTTGCCCGTTCCGGACAGCATCAACGTCACTGCGTTCGACGACGTGTTCACTGCGACGGACGCGAGGCGCGTGCCGATCGCTGCCGGCCTGAAGGTGATGGTGACCGCGCACGACTGACCCGCTGCGAGCGACTTGCCGGCAGCGCACGTGCCTCCGATCGAAAAGTCGCTGGCATTCACGCCTGCAGGCGATACCGACGCAATCGTCAGCGCGCTTCCGCCCGAGTTCGTCAACGTCGCCGTCTTGGCGAGGCTCTTGCCAACCATCACGCTCCCGAAGTCGAGCGCAGCCGGCGCGAGCGCAGCCATCGCGGGCGCTTGCGTGACGATCGGCGCCGCCGCCTGTGATACCAGGAACGTGCGTCCGCCGATCGTGAGGTTCGCCGAACGCGCCGCGCCGGTGTTGACGGCGACGCTGTACGCCACCGCCACACTGCCCGTCCCGCTCGTTGGCGACGTCACGCTGAGCCACGACGCGCTGCTGCTGGCCGTCCATGTGCACGCCGATGATGTCGTCAACGCTACGCTGCCGCTGCCACCGCCCGACGCAACCGATGTCGTAGTTGCCCCGAGTGCATACGTGCAACCCGATGCCTGCGTGACGGAGAACGCGATGCCCCCGATCGTCAGCGTCCCGGTACGCGAAGGTCCGCTGTTCGCAGCGTACGTGTAGGCCAATGCAGCGGGACCCGAGCCTCCGCTGCCGGCGGTCAACCATGAGCTGTTGCTCGATGCATTCCACGCGCAGCCCGTTTGCGTCGTCACGCCGACCGAACCCGAACCGGCCGTCGCGCCGACACTCGCCCCCGACGACCCGAGCGACCACGAGCATGCGGTCGAACCGCCCTGCGTCGACGCACGGAAGTTTGCGACCGTCTGTGCGTTCTGATTGTGCACGCGCGCAACGTCCGCGGTTGCGGACGATCCGAGCGGATCGGGCGGGCTGCCGTACGTCAAGTTCGGATTCGAAAAGTACGCGATGCGCGTGCAGTTCACGCCGTAAGCTGCGCACGCGTTGTTGTACGCCATGACGTCGCGCCACCGCTGGCCGACGTCCACCCAGCCGTGGCCATACGCATAGGGTGTCGTCGCCGTGTCCACGTAGGCGTCGTGTCGCGCGCCGAAGTTGTGGCCGAGTTCATGCGGATAACTGAGGTTGCCGGAAGCGCAACCGCGGTTGATCACGCTGAACCCGTAATTTGCGCTCGGTCCGATCCAGCCCATGCCGCAGTACTGTCCGTTCTCGACGAACAGGCTGACGAGGTCGGCGCCATACGTGTTGCGCAGACCCGGAATGCTGTCCATGTAACCGTCGGTTCCGGTGGTGATTCGATTGAGGTCGGTGTTGAAGTCGCCGCTCTCGTCGTAATTCGCGGGGCCGGTGTAAACAAGGCGCAGCCGCGTCGTGATGCCACTGTTCGCATAGACGAGGTTCGCGGTATCCACTGCCTGCTGCGCCTGCGCGGCGATCGCGCTGCCGGCCGCAGCGGCGGTCTGGTTGCTGTAGACGATCATCACGTCGATCGTCGCGGCGGAATCGGCCTTCGTAATCAGCGTCTCGGTGGTGCTCGACAGCGTGTCCGCGCCGACGCGAAGCTTCGATTTGGGTTCCATCGCCGGTGCGAACCGGTCCGCGCCGGCGGGATGATCGTCCGGGAATGAAGCAGCGTCGATCTGCTGCAGCAGGGCCACGCCATCGGCCGTGGTTTCGATGCGGTAGCGGGTGCGCGCGGTCGGCCCCGTATCGCCCAGTTCGATCGTGCCGCTGACTTGGCCGTTGACGACTGAAATGAGCGCGTAGCCGTGTGGATGCCCCGGCAAACGACCGTGCCACGTGTAATTCGTGTCCGCGCGACGCTCGAAGCGCTCCTTCGTGATCACGACCGCCTGGCCGTCGAAGAGGTCGACGCGCATTGCGTCCGCCGCCTTCTGACGATCGTCGAGCGCCGCGACGTCCACGCTGATCGGCATTTGACGCACGACGCCCGGATCGGGACGTCGCATCGTCGTCGCGTATCGCGCGCTGTCGCTCGCGGTTGCGGGTAGGACGAGCGTTGCATTCGCCGCTTGCGCGTGCGCCTGTCCGGTCCATCCGAGTGCCGCCGCCGCGAGCAGCAGCAACAGCAGCCATTGCCAAGCGCGCGACGCGCGCGCGAGATTGCCGCCATGAAGAACCTGCGTCCGCACCGACCGCCGTCGCTCGACCTGCACCATGTCCACCTCCGTTGGCCGGAACAGGACAGGCGCACGACGCGACGGGAAGGACGAGGTCGCCGCGATGATGCGGCGATGGCTCCGCAATAGAGCCGTGGCTCGAGTCCGGCAATCCCGCTGTCGTGGGACCTGGGGTCCCGTAGACCGGTAACTTTGCGTCCCCGGCTTTCGCGCGGGTTTGCCTTTTTCAGACTGGAACTGCTATGACGTTGTCATTATAACCGGCTGGCCCGGCGTGGCAAGGGCAAGGTCTTGGATAGGCGCCACGCAGCGCGGGTGTTGCAGGAGCGCCACAGCCGATGGCCGGCCGGGGTCCCGCTACTCCACTTCGTCGATCCACGCCGCCTGAATGGCTTCGAGGATCTTTTCGCCGCTGTGTTTCGGATCGTCATCGAAGCCCGGCAATGCACGGACCCACGCATAGAGGTCGGTGAACCGAACGGTGCCCGGGTCGACCTCCGGATGCGCTTCGACGAGTGCAATCGCGATCTCGCGAGAGTCGGTCCATTTCATGGCTTCGTCAGCGACCTTCCTTCGCGTAATTGATCGTGTACCGCGGTATTTCGACGACGAGTTTGTCGTCGGAGACCATTGCCTGGCATGACAGCCGCGATACCGGCGTCAGCCCCCATGCGCGATCGAGCAGGTCCTCTTCGTCCTCGGACGGCTCCGCCAGCGAGTCGTAGCCTTCACGCACGATGACGTGGCAGGTCGTGCATGCGCAGGACTTTTCGCATGCGTGCTCGACTTCGATGCCCTGTTCGAGCAGGTTGTCGAGCACCGAAACGCCAGGGGTCGCATCGAACGTCCGGCCCTCGGGGCAGATGTCGGCGTGCGGCAGCACAACGATTTCCGTCACGACGCACTCACCCGAGTGCGTCGACGCGCCGCCCCGCCAGAGCGCGCGACACGCCGCGGTCCATGCGCCGCGCCGCGAACTCCGCGGTGGCGTCGTTCAGCGCAGCAACCGCCTTCGCGAGCGCCGTGCGATCGTCGCCGTCGCGCAGGCGCAGAACATCGTCGCGCTGACGTTCGATTCTCGTGCGCTCCGCTTCATCGAGCAGGTCTGCGTCGCTGTCAAGCGCTGCTTCGGTCGCCGCCACGATGCGGTCGGCGTCGACGCGAGCCTCGGCCAACGCACGCGCCTGTGCATCGTCGGCCGCATGTGCGAACGAATCCTGCAGCATGCGGGCGATCTCGGCGTCGGTAAGCCCGTACGAGGGTTTGACGACGATCGACGCTTCGACGCCCGTCGTCTGCTCGCGCGCCGATACGGAGAGGAGTCCATCGGCATCGACGTCGAATGCAACCCGGATCCGTGCGGCACCGGCCGTCATCGGCGGTATGCCACGCAACTCGAAGCGCGCAAGCGAGCGGCAATCGGCGACCTTCTCGCGCTCGCCTTGCACGACGTGCAACGACATCGCCGTCTGACCGTCCTTGAAGGTGGTGAATTCCTGCGCGCGGGCGATCGGGATCGTCGAATTGCGCGGCACGATCTTCTCCGCCAGGCCGCCCATCGTCTCGATGCCGAGCGACAACGGAATCACGTCGAGCAGCAGCCAATCGTCGCTCTCGCGGTTGCCGACCAGCTTGTTCGCCTGGATCGCGGCACCGATTGCAACGACTTCATCCGGATTGAGGTTGGTGAGCGGCGGTTGCCCGAAGAACTCGGCGACCGCGCGGCGGATCTGCGGCATCCGCGTGGCGCCGCCGACGAGCACGACGCCATCGATGTCCGAAGGCGCGAGCCGCGCATCGCGCAGCGCACGTTTGACAGGTGCGAGCGTCTTGCCGACGAGGGTGCGCGAGATGTCGGTGAACGTCGTGGCGGTCAGCGTTGCGTCGATGTCGCCCGCCGACAGCTTCGCAACGATCGGTGCCGCATCGTGACCGGTGAGCATCTCCTTGGCATCGCGCGCACGGGCCATCAATTCGCGCGCATCGCCTGCCGAAAGCGGCGGCAAATGCCCCTGCTCGAGCGCCCAGCAGAACACG
>JAICVH010000145.1 GCA_025935435.1 Burkholderiales bacterium | reverse complement strand
CGATCACGCAAGCGTCCGTTTGCCTTTTCGGCGGTGTTTCTCCAAACTACCGCGCCATCCCCGCCTTTCGGACGCGCACCATGCACGCGCTGCTTCGTCTTTCGCGCATCATCGATCGCATGAACGAACGAATCGGCAAGGCCGTCGCGTGGCTCGGGCTTGCTGCCGTGATCGTGTGCACCGGTAACGCGGTCGCCCGCTACGTGTTGAATATCGGCTCCAACGCATGGCTGGAACTGCAGTGGTATTTCAACTCGGCCGTGTTCCTGTTGATCGCCGCGTACGCGCTGAAGCGTAACGAGCACGTGCGCATCGACGTGCTGAACGGCAAGCTGTCGCATCGCGCCCAGGCGTGGATCGACATCGTCGGTGGGCTGTTCATGTTGCTGCCGGCCGTCATCATCATCGGCTGGTACAGCTGGCCGTCGCTCGTCAATTCGTTCGAGATCCGCGAATACTCGTCCGACCCCGGCGGCCTGATCCGTTGGCCGGTTCGCCTGCTGATCCCGGTCGCATTCGGCCTGCTCGGCCTGCAGGGTGTCTCCGAAATAATCAAACGTTTTGCATTTCTGCGCGGGCTCGTACCGTTCAGCGAATTCGAGAAGCCGGCGCATGCGACGTAGCGCCGCAGCGCCGGCTATCAGACGTCATGTCGAACTGAGCGCGCGCTGATGCCCTTCGAATGGATGGCGCCGCTGATGTTCGCGGGCCTCGTCGTGTTCCTGCTGCTCGGCTATCCGGTCGCGTTTTCGCTCGCCGCAAATGGGCTGCTGTTCGGCCTCTTCGGCATCGCCCACGGCAACATCGAGCCGGCGCTCCTGCAGGCGCTGCCGGAACGCGTGCTCGGCATCATGTCGAACTCGACGCTGCTCGCGATTCCGTTTTTTACGTTCATGGGTCTCATCCTCGAGCGCAGCGGTATGGCCGAGGATCTGCTCGACACGGTCGGCCAGCTCTTCGGTACGATTCGCGGCGGCGTCGCGTACGCGGTCGTGTTCGTCGGTGCGCTGCTCGCCGCGACGACCGGTGTCGTCGCCGCATCGGTGCTCGCGATGGGGTTGATTTCGCTGCCCGTCATGATGCGCTACGGCTACGCCAACTGGCTGTCTACTGGCGTCATCGCCGCATCCGGCACGCTCGCGCAGATCATTCCGCCGAGTCTCGTGCTGATCGTGCTCGCCGATCAGATGGGTGCATCGGTCGGCGACTTCTACGAAGGCGCGCTGATCCCCGGGCTGTCGCTTGCGCTGCTTTACGGCGTCTGGGTTGCCATCGTATCGATGGTGAACCCGCGCGCGGCGCCGGGCTGTCCGCCGGAAGCGCGGACGCTGTTCGGAGCGCGGCTCGTCGGCAAGGTGTTCACGTCAATGATCCCGCCACTCGTGCTGATCTTCCTGGTGCTCGGCACGATCTTCCTGGGCGTCGCCACGCCCACCGAGGGCGGCGCAATGGGCGCGAGCGGCGCACTCATCATGGCGCTCGCCAAGCGCAAGCTGTCGATGAAACTGCTGCGGCAGGCGATCGAGTCGACAGCGACGATGACGAGCTTCGTCATGTTCATCCTCGTTGGATCGACGGTGTTCAGCCTCGTCTTCCGCGGGATGGACGGCGACCTGTGGGTCGAGCGGCTGCTGACGAGCGTGCCGGGCGGTGCGCTCGGCTTCCTGATCGTCGTCAACGTGATGATCTTTCTGCTCGCGTTCTTCCTCGATTACTTCGAAATCGCGTTCATCATGGTGCCGCTGCTCGCGCCGGTCGCACAGAAGCTCGGAATCGACCTCGTGTGGTTCGGCGTGCTGCTCGCCGTCAACATGCAGACGTCGTTCCTGCATCCGCCGTTCGGATTTGCACTGTTCTATCTGCGGAGCGTCGCACCGAAGAGCGTGAAGACCACGGACATCTACTGGGGCTCGATACCTTTCGTCCTGATCCAGATCCTGATGGTGGCGATCATCATCGCCTTCCCGCGGATCGTCACCGGAAATATCTCTGAGGCGGCGGGTGCGATCAAAGGATCGGGGGCGGACGAATTGCGCCGGCAGATCGAGGGACCCTTCAAAGCGCCGGCGGGCACGACACCGGTGCCCGCCGACGAGAAGGGCAAGGCCGCCCCGAAGGCCGAGGACGCGGGCGCTGAACTCGAGAGGCTGCTCAAGGGGCAGTAGGTCGCGGCGTCGCGCGTCCGCGCGTGACCGAGCGGCGAGCGGCGAGCGGCGTAGCCGCGAGACTCGAGCGACGCGTCAGCCGCCGTTACCGCGAGGCCGGCGACGGGCCGCCCCGAATCGGCCGAGGTGACAACCCCGCGCAAAGTATCGTGGGAGCGGCGCGCGGCGCAGGCATCGATCGAAGCCCGCGCCGTTCGACTCGCAAAAAGCTCACCGCGACCGAAACTTTGCGCGGTTAACAGAAGCTATGCGCGCTCATTTACCGAACGGGTGCGAGTACGCAAACTGCTCGTACGTGAACTCGGCAGCGCGATGCCACAGGAACTCCTCGCCGCGGAACTGCTTCCACGGCTCGTAGATCTTCTTCCACGCCGGATTCTTGCCCGCCTCTTCCTCGTAGAGGTCGTACGAGGCCTTCTGCGCCGCGCGCAGGATCTCGTCGGAGAACGCGTGCAGCTTGACGCCGTTCTTGACGAGCCGCTGCAGCGCCGCGAGGTTCTTGAAATCGTACTTGGCCATCATGTCGATGTTCGCCTCGTACGACGCCGCTTCGATCGCCGCCTGGTATTCCTTGGGCAGCTTCTCCCATTCCTTGATGTTCACGTAGAACGAATACATCGAGTTGCTTTCCCACCAACCGGGGAAGTAGTAATGCGGCGCCACCTTGTAGAACCCGAGCTTTTCGTCGTCGTACGGACCGACCCACTCGGCTGAATCGATCGCCCCCCGCTCGAGCGCCGGATAGATGTCGCCGCCCGCAATCTGTTGCGGCACGGCGCCGAGCCGCGCCATCACTTCGCCGCCGAGACCGGCGATGCGCATCTTGACGCCCTTGAGGTCATTGACGGTCTTCACCTCCTTGCGCCACCAGCCGCCCATCTGAACGCCGGTGTTGCCGGCGGGGAACGAGATGATGCCGAAGTCCTTGAAGAACTCACGGACGAGCTCGAGCCCTCCGCCGTAATAGATCCAGGCGTTCTGCTGACGCTGATTGAGGCCGAACGGCAGCGTCGTATCGAATGCGAATGCCTTGTTCTTGCCGACGAAGTAATAGCTCGCCGTATGCGCGCACTCGATCGTTCCTTGCTGAATCGCGTCGACGACCCCGAACGCCGGCACGATTTCTCCGGCCGCGAATACGCGGATCTGGAACTTGCCTCCGGTCAGTTGCTCGACGCGCTTGGCGACGACCTCGCCGCCGCCGTAGATCGTATCGAGGCTTTTCGGGAAGCTCGACGCGCAACGCCAGCGAATGGTCGGCAGCGCGGGTGCCTGCGCGATCGCCTTCGACACGGCCGCCGCGCCCCCGCCGGCGACCGCACCACGAACCAGGAATTTCCTCCGATCCATTGACTCCTCCTTCAGGGTGTCGTTATTGGCGTTGAGGAGTCTAGCGGAAAAGAGGGGTGAGCGGGCTTACGCCACGGGGCGATCAGCCGGTGCGCATGGAGGCGGCCGTGCCGCTCGCAGTGACCTGCGCAATCGCGCCGTCGAGCGTTTCGATGGTGACCGGCTTCACCAGGTAAAGATCGAAGCCTGCCTCGAACGCGCGCCGCTTGTTCTCCGGCTGTCCGTAACCGGTCAGCGCGATCAGAGCGATGTCGTGATTGGTCGATTCACGAATCCTCCGCGCGACGTGGTAGCCATCGATGTCGGGGAGGCCGATGTCGACGACAGCGACATCCGGGCGATGCTGCAGTGCCCGTTCGACGCCGGTGATTCCGTTCATCGCGTCGTATACCTGGTGCCCGCTCATCTCGAGGACCTGCCGCAGCATTTCGCGACCGTCGGGATTGTCTTCGATGACGAGCACCCGACGCGGCTCGACGCGCGTTCCCCTGGTCGCCTGCGGACCACTCGGGGCGATGGGCGGCGCGACGATCGGGAACCTGAGCGTGAACGCCGTGCCGACACCGCCCGCGCCCGCAGTGACCGCAATCGATCCCTGCTGCAGCTCGGTCAACCGCTTGACCAGCGTGAGGCCGACGCCCATGCCGCCATACGAGCGGCCGACATCCTGCTTGCCCTGAACGAAGACCTCGAAAACCCGCGGCATCAGGTCTGGCGCAATGCCCGGCCCTTCGTCACTGACGCACAGAACGGCCATACCGTCGTCCTGCGTGACGGTCACGCTGATTTTCGTGTCGTCGGTCGTGAACTTGATTGCATTGTCGAGCAGGTTCGCGAGAATCTGTTCCATCCGCGTCCGATCGGCCGCGATCCACGCGGGCTCGGCGGCGACTGACACGACGCGACCGGCGAGGCGACCTGCCGCCTGCCAGGCATCAACGGTGTTGCGCACCAGTCTCGCGAGGTCGAACGACTCGATCGTCAGGTTCGCCTTGCCCATCAGGATCCGGCTCACGTCGAGCAGATCCTCGATCATCCGCGACATGTGCTTCGTCTGGCGGTGGATCACGACGCGTGCATCGGCCGCGGCCGTGTGCGTCGGTTCGACGACGCGCAGAATGTGCGACGCGGCGGTCATCGCCGCCAGCGGATTGCGCAGCTCGTGGCTCAGCGCCGCGATGAATTCGTCCTTCGCGCGATCGGTGGCCTGCAATGCATCCTTCTCGCGCTGAATCAGCAGCTGACGTTCGCGCACCGCAGCGTCGGCGTCATGCAACGCGGCCGCGACCTCGCGCACTTCGCGCACGTCGCTTGCGACGGGTGCAGGACCCGTCTGTCCCGTACCGATCGAGCGTGCGGCGGTCGCCAACGCCACGATCGGACGCGCGATCCGGCGGCCGCTCGACATGACGATTGCCACGGCCACGACGATCGACGCGAGCACGCCGAGAGCGCTCAACAGCGCCGTATTCCGGACGCCGCCCAGCACGACTTCCGCAGGAATCGCGAGGCCGATGCTCCAGTTGCTGAAGCTGGAAACCTCGTGCGCGGTGTACACGTCCCGGCCTTCCACACTCGATCCGCGCCACCAGCCTTCCGGCTGCTGCATGACGGCTGTGCGAAACGCAACCGACGAAAGATCGCCCGCAGGCCGCGGCGGAATGCGTGCGATGAAACGGCCGCTCGCATCGACCAGGCCACTGATCCATCCGGCGGGCAGGCGCTGCTGGCGAATCAGCTGCTCGAACGCGTCCGGCCGCACGATCGCCGTCAGCACGTAGGCGACGTCGCGACCTTGCATCACCGGCACGCGTATCGGCACTGCCGCAGCCGACGCGCCATCGGTGTCGACGCTGCCGATCGCGGCCTTCCCCGTCGCGGCCGCGCGCGCAACGCTCGACGGATCGACGATGCGAGGCAGCGGTCGGCCTTCCGGCGTGCCGACATCGACGAGCTTCTCCCCCGACGGTCGCACCAGCGTGATGTTGGTCCACGTCGGCTGCGTGGCGAGCACGCGCGTCGCTTCGGCGCGAAACGCGCGTAGATCGCCGCTTTCGAGCGATGCCGACGCCGCCAAGGCGTCGAGCGTACCGAGAGAACCGCGCAATTCCGCGTCAATCGCCGTCATCATCGCGCGGGCGCGATCCATCGCCGCGCGTTGTAACGTCGAGCGGTCCTGCTCGAGCAGCACGACGGACACGAGAACCGCGAAGCCCAGAACCGGCAACATCGCACCGACTGCGAGGATCGCGAGGTGCGAGCGGATTCTCATCGCCGTTCCTTGGTACCGGCCGGCAATTTCAGTTGGAGGTCGATGTCGCGGTACGCAAAACGATGGCTTTCAACGCTACGCTCGTGGCGCGCGCTTGTCATGTCATGCTCTCGTTGCTCGACGCCTGCGTCAGCCCGTTGCGGCGGAAGCCTTCGCGGCGGGAAGTTCCAGCATCAACTGGTTGATCCGTTTGACGAACGTCGCGGGATCGTCGAGCTGTCCGCCTTCCGCCAGCAGCGCCTGGTCGAAAAGCACGCTCGCCCACTCGTCGAAGTGCCGATCGTCGTTTCGCACGTGCGCGACGACCGGATGCCGGGGATTGATTTCGAGGATCGGCTTCGATGCCGGCGCGCGCTGGCCCGCGGCCTTGAGCATGCGCGCCAGATTGGCGCTCACATCGTGTTCATCGGCGACAAGACACGCCGGCGACTCGGTCAGCCGGCGCGTCACGCGCACGTCCTTCACGCGCTCGCCCAGGCTCTGCTTGATTCGGTCGGTGAACGGCTTGAACTCGCCGGCCTCCTCCTCGACCGCCTGCTTCTCCGACGCATCGTCGAGACCGCCGAGGTCGAGCCCGCCGCGTGCGACGGACACGAGCGGCTTTTTTTCGTATTCGGTCACATGGCTCACGAACCATTCGTCGACGCGG
>JAICVH010000126.1 GCA_025935435.1 Burkholderiales bacterium | reverse complement strand
GTGACGAGTTGCCAGACCTTCATGGTGAATTCGAGCGAAGGCGAAGTCGCCTGCCGCCATCCCCGAAGGCGTGCGTCGCTCGGCGGCTCGTAAAAGGTGCTTTGTATCTCTACGACCCGAAAGCGAGAACCGTACGCCTGCATTGAGATCGTGAAACCGCAAAGACCAATCCGGACGCCTGCATCGCTGGCGAGGCTTTTCATTCGGCATATCTAGTTACGCACGACGGTCGAAGCGCCTTGAAGCACGGCGCCGCACGCCCATCCGTCGCGTCGAGGCCGGAGCGACAGTGGAGGAGGGGACGGTCGCGTGTACCTGGCCGCACGCTCGCAGGGATTACCCATCGACGCCGACATCAAGCAGCGCCTCAAGGTAGTCGATCATCAGAAGCTGTTGCCTGGCGGCAAGCAGAGATCGACGCTAGTTGATGTCGAGTGATCGTGTTCGAAATCGATTTCCGGCGGCGGTACCTTGACCTCAATCCACTGCGTAAACCGCTTGGCCTCTTGCTCCACTGCGAACTGCGATACGGATTCTCCCCGATCATCGAGAGCGCGAGCCGCGCACTCACGCGCCAACGCCATCCGTTCCATTTCTGATTTCACACGAACGAGCGCGCCCATGTGGCTATGATCTCGCGGCACAGATGGCAAAAGAAGCAGACAGCGTCTGGCAGCAAGGTCGTCGCATGGCCTACGTTCGGAATTGGCGGAGGAGTATCGGGAAACCACAAGATGTTGCGGTCATCGAGCCCCGGATGGGTTTCGATGAAACGGACGCCGTGCCGTCCGGGCCGCTCGTCGCCGGACTTCAGGTTAGCGCGGGAATCGCGCGCGATTCGAGATCCCGCGTGATCTCGTCCACCGCCACCGGTTTGACGAAGTGGCGGTCGAAACCTGCGGCGCGCGTCCGTTCGCGATCCGTCGACTCTCCCCAGCCCGTCAGCGCATATAGCACCATCTCGCGCGCCCACGCGCGGTCGCGCAGTGCGCGCGCAGCGGAGTACCCGTCGACGTCCGGCATGCCGATGTCGAGAATCGCGACCTGCGGCCGCAGCTCCTCGGCGATCGCGAGTGCCTCACGGCCGTTGCGCGCCGTGTGCGTCTCGTGGCCGATCAGCTCGAGTAGCGCCGCGAGGCTTGCCGCGCTGTCCGGGTCGTCGTCCGCAACCAGGATGCGCAGCCGTCGTTGCGGGGTGGCAGCGGTCGGTTGTGGTTGTAGCTTCCTCGGCGCGCCGCAGAGCGGAAGTTCGAGCACGAACGAGCTGCCGCGCCCGGGACCTTCGCTGCGCGCGCGAAGCGTCCCACCATGCAGCTCGGCGAGCCGCCGCGCAACCGAGAGGCCGAGTCCGAGGCCTTCCGGAAGCGTTTCCAGTTGGCGGGGCGCCTGCACATAGGGTTCGAAGATCTTGTCGATCAGTTGCGGCTCGATGCCGATACCGTTGTCGACCACTTCGACGCGGCCAAGATCGGTCCCATCGCTTGCATGCGTGCGTTCGGCAACGATGGCGATTCGCCCGCCAGTGCCGGTGAATTTGCATGCGTTGAACAGGAGATTGCTCAATACCTGCGCAACGCGCACTTCATCGGCGTCGACGAAGAGCGGATCGTCGGGGAGCTGCAGGGCGATCTGCTGCTTCTTCGTCTCGAGCTGCGACTGCACGACCTGCACGGCATTCCTGATCACGTCGCGAAGGTCGACCGGCTCGCGCCGCAGCAGAATCGTTCCGTCGTTCAGCCGATGCACGTCCAGAAGATCATCGACGAGCCGCGCCAGCATCGCGCTCTGGCGCTTGATCAGCTCGACCGAACCGGATTCCGCCGTGCGCAACGCGGTCGATCGACTCAGCAGTTCCGCGGCATTGCGAATGGACCCCAGCGGATTGCGCAGCTCATGCGCGAGCACCGCGAGGAATTGATCATTGCGCTGAGCGCGTTCCTGTATGCGTCGATATTGATCGCGCTCGGTCAGGTCGCTCAGGATCAGCGTAACGGCGTCGATACCTTCGACGCGCTGCGCGGTCCAGCTGACCCGTGTGTGGGAGCCATCGCTGCGCGTGATCGTGAACTCGCGCGGCGTGGCGTCGTCCTGCGACCCCACGAACGGGACGCCGATGGCGTCGGTGCCGAGCGCCACATTCAACGGCAGGCCGAGCAAAGCGTCGCGTGGCTGGCCGACCATCGACGCGAATCGATCGTTGGCGTAAAGCACTTCACCGTCACGGGTGACCGTGACTGCGCCTTGCTGCATCCGATCCACCAACATGCGGTACGGGCGATGCGCATCGGCCACGAGCATGATCTGCTCGCCACCCACGACGATTCCATCGATTTCGCCCCTGTGGATCGCTTCCAGCGCACGCTCCGCGTGTTCGTCCCTTTCATTGGTTTGCGGGTCACTCACGAGGAACGATGTGTAACCGTGACCGACCGCAACGGAGGTTACGCGCGAGCGAAACCGGAAACCGTTCGCGTGAACCCAGTCGACGTCGAGCACCGAATCGGCCACACCGGAGATGAGGAAGTGCTCGAATGCCGCCCGGCCTTCTTCTGCGACGAGATCGGTGATGGGCGTTGAGAACAGCTGCGCGAGCGAACGTCCGACCACCGAAGCGAAGCGCTGGTTCGCGTACAGGATCGTCCCGGCATGCGCGACCGTGAGCACGCTGTGGGGCAGCCGCTCGAGCACCGTGTGAGTCGGAAAGCTGCTCGTCTCGAGCAGGACCACGCGCTCCTGGCCCTCCTCGCCACCGACGACGAAGCCGTCGAGCTCTTCGGCGACGAGCGATCGCCGCATTTCCTCCGCGCTTTCGAGTCGCTCTCGAAGCAGCGCGATCTCGTCGTCAAGCCGATCCTGCGACTCCGTTTTCGTGGAAACGGGCTCGGCGGTCATGGTCCCCGCGGCCGCAGCTGCAGCCCGACCAGCGTCCGCTCGGTGTCGGAGAGATCGCCGATGATCTTTCGCAACGGCTCGGGCAACTTGCGCACGAGCGTCGGGATGGCCACGATCTGGTCCTCCTTCGCCAGGCGAGGATTCTGCATGAGGTCCACGACCTCGATGTGGTAGCGCCCTGGCATGTGCTCTTCACAGATGCGCTTCAGATTGTTGAAGGCAAGCACCGACTTCGGCGTCTGTCCGGCCGTGTACAGACGCAGTTCCCATTGGTCACCGGATCGTGCGGGCTGCTGCCTCGTATCCGGTCCCGAGGTTTGTCCATTTCCTGTGTCGCTGCCCATCACGTCTCCCAATCACCGCGCCGCCGACGCGCGGCTGCTTCCCGAACCTTTTCACTGTCGCCGGTAGCCAGCCGGAACTGCTCGAGCTGTACCGTGGATTCCTCTGCGATGGTTTGCACCTCGTGCTGCAATGCCAGGATTTGCGCCTCGAGCGCAGCGCGTCGGCGTTCGAGTTCCCGCTGGCGTCGCTTCATCTCCTGCTCGAGCGAGAGCGCCGCAGACTTCTCGCGCGCTTCCTGCGACATGCGCAGCGAACCTGTCAATACCCCTTCCGGACCCACATACACATCGAGCAGATCGATTCCGTTGGACGTAATGACGAACTCGCGAATCTGATTCGAATGGCGCATGCCGCGCGATTTGATCACGTAAAGGCCGCGGTTGCGCTCGCCGCCGGCTTCCATGTCTCGCAGGATGATCCATGTATCGATCAGTGACGACACGCCGACGTCGGTCGCTTCGATCGCGTGACCGCCGCCGGTCAGATGCACGAACATTGCCGTGATGCCCTCGGACTTCAGAAAGTCGATCACTCGCAACAGCATTGCCCCGGCATCGGGCGACTGGCCCGATGCCGCGAAGTTGCTCATCGGGTCGATGATGACCGTGTGCGGTTTGAATTCCGCAACCCGGCGATGGATCTGGATGAGGTGCATCTCGAGGCCGTACATCGCCGGGCGCGACGCCTCGAGGCTCAGCAGGCCCTGATCGACCCACTGCTGGAGGTCGATGCCGATCGTTCGCATATTGCGGGTGATCTGATCGGGCGATTCCTCGAATGCCAGGTACAGGCAGCGTTCGCCGCGCCGGCAGGTCGCGTCGGCGAAATGAGCGGCTAGCGTGGACTTTCCGGACCCGGCGGTGCCGGAAACGAGGATCGACGAACCGCGGTAATACCCTTGACCACCGAGCATCGCGTCCAGCCGCGCGATCCCCGTCGTAACGCGTTCGGTACTGACGCGGTGGCGCAGACCCAGCGACGTAATGGGCAGCACCGAGATGCCATGCTCGTCGATCAGGAATGGGTACTCGTTGGTACCGTGGCTCGTGCCGCGATATTTGACGACGCGCAATCGCCGCGTGGACAACTGCTCGTCGACCCGGTGATCGAGCAGGATCACGCAATCGGAAACGTATTCCTCCAGACCCTGGCGTGTCAGCGTGCCCTCTCCGCGCTCCGCCGTGATGACTGCGGTGACGTTGCGGTCCTTGAGGAATCGAAACAGTCGCCGCAGCTCCGAGCGAAGGAGCGCCATGTTGGAGAAGCCGGAGAACAGCGATTCGATCGTGTCGAGCACGACGCGCTTCGCGCCGACGGAATCGATGGCCAGGCCAAGGCGCAGGAACAGCCCCTCCAAATCGTATTCCCCGGTTTCCTCGATTTCGCGACGGTCGATATGCACGTGGTCGAAGGCCAGCTTTCCTTCCTGCACCAGTTGCTCGACGTCGAAGCCGAGCGACAACACGTTGCGCGCGAGTTCCTCCTCGGTTTCCTCGAACGTGATGCAGGCGCCAGGCTCGCCGAACTCGGTTGCGCCGCGGACAAGGAATTCCATCGCAAGCAACGTCTTGCCGCAGCCCGCGCTACCGCACACCAGGGTTGGCCGCCCGCGCGGCAGGCCTCCGAGCGTAATTTCGTCAAGGCCGGTGATTCCCGTGCGCGCCTTCGGGAGGTCACGCGTGGGCTTGGCAAGCCGCAGAGGGGGATCGTTCCGAGGTAAGGCGGCCGATGACATCGGGAAAGAGACGGGCTTTGTGAACTGCGTCGATCGACCGGTATTTTAGCCTGCCGACGTTCCCGGCCACGATCGTGGCTCGACCATGGCGGACCCGGGCTCATCCCGTTGCGGGCGTGCGGAATTGCGCCGGCAGCGCCAGCGGCTTCGGAACACAACGTTGCAGCGATTTGCCGCTGCAATGCAGCGACCGCGCGCGGCGTTGCGCCGCGCGCGGTCGGTGCGCGTTACGTCTAGATGCGGCCCATCACCATAAGAATGATGAGGATCAGCAGCACCAGTCCGAGTCCACCGCTTGGCCAATAGCCCCAGCCGGAGCTGTAACCCCACGTCGGCAGTGCGCCGACCAGAAGCAGAATCACCACGATGAGCAGGATCAGCGAAATCGACATCACGACCTCCGTTTCGTCGGCTGCATCACGCGCTCCGAGCGGCTCGGCTGCACGCTTTTGCTTCTCCGACGTGTAAGAATTACGTTCGAGTCGATGGCGGCGAGACCCGACGTCGTGCGATGCTCCAATGAAGCCGCGCAATGCCGCCTGCTTCGCGGTCATTACGAAGCAACCGATATGCCCGCCCGGGAGGCGCGCAGTTGTCTGGTGCGGGTACGCCCGCCGCGCTCAACCGATAACTTTGCGGTTGGGCGCCTGGCAAGCGCGACGATTGCCGGACGCGGCGTTCACCCGCGTACCCGCAGCATGATCTTGCCGATGTGCTTCGACGATTCCATCAGAGCGTGAGCGTCGACGACGCGGTCGAGATCGAACGTCGCATGAATGACCGAGCGCACGCGCCGCTGCTCCAGCAGTGGCCACACCTTGTCGCGCAGCGCGCGCGCCAGCGCGGCCTTGCGCTCGGGCGGGCTCGCGCGAAGCGTCGATCCTGACACGGTCAGCCGTTTCAGCATGATGAAGCGCCAGTCGCATTCGACGCGACTGCCTTGCAGGAACGCGATCTGCGCAAGCCGGCCTTCGAGAGCGAGGCACTTGAGGTTGCGCTCGATGTAGTCGCCGCCGACCATGTCGAGAATGACGTCGACGCCGCGCTTGCTGATCCGCTTCACTTCCTCCGCGAAGTCCTGCGTCTTGTAATCGAGCGCGTGGTCCGCGCCGATGCTCGTGCAGAACGCGACTTTCTCGGCGCTTCCGGCGGTGGTGATGACGGTTGCGCCGAATGCCTTGGCGAGCTGGATTGCCGCAAGGCCGATGCCGCTGGTTCCCCCGTGGACCATGAACGTTTCGCCGCGCGAAAGCCTGGCGCGATCGAAGACGTTGTTCCATACGGTGAAGTAATTTTCCGGCAACCCAGCGGCCTCCTCGATGGTCCAGCCGCTGGGAATCGGCAGGCACCACGCGGCCGGTGTCGTGCAGTACTCGGCATACCCGCCGCCGGGCGTCAACGCGCACACGTCGTCGCCGATGTTCCATGTGGTTACGTTCGCACCGCGAGCAACGACGCGACCGGCGACTTCGAGGCCAAGTACCGGCGACGCATCGGGCGGCGGCGGATACGTGCCTGCGCGCTGCGCGCAGTCGGGACGATTGACGCCAGCGTACGCGACGTCGATCAGCACGTCGTCGGCACCTGGCTGCGGCACCGGGCCGTTCGTAATGCGCATCACGCGGGGCGGGCCCGGCTCGTCGACTGCAACGTGTCGCATCGTCGTGGGGATGGTCATTGCGAAGCGCTCCTCGCCAGGTACGAACGGATTTTACGGCCGATCCAAGCGAGGCTCCGACCGCCTGAATCGATCAGCGCGCCGTCATTCGCGCATTGCGGCCGCGCATGAACAGCAGCGACGTGCAGCCGACCGCGGCGAATGCCGTCAACGCCGACGTTGCGAACGTAACCGATGAACCGAAGTGCTCGATCAG
>JAICVH010000666.1 GCA_025935435.1 Burkholderiales bacterium | reverse complement strand
TGCGCCACGCGAAGGCGGCGTGTCGCGCTTCCTCGCTCGCTCGGCGGCGGGCCCTGCGGGCCTTCGCTCGGCGGGCGCCTCGCGCGCCTCGCTCACTCGCGCTCCCTCGAATCCAGCCAGATCGTTACGGGCCCATCGTTGACGAGCGCCACCTGCATGTCCGCGCCGAAGCGCCCCGTTGCAACCGCCCTTCCAAGGCGCGCTTCTATCATCTGCACGAATGCGTCGAATGCCGGCGCGGCAATTTCCGGCGCTGCCGCACGCGACCATGACGGGCGGTTGCCTTTGCGCGTCGATGCGAACAGCGTGAATTGCGAAACGGCGAGCACTTGCCCATGCGTATCGATCACCGACCGATTCATCACGCCATGTTCGTCGTCGAAGATGCGAAGGTCGAGCAGCTTGCGGGCGATCCACTCACGATCGTCGCTTGCGTCTTCGACGCCGACGCCGGCGAAAACCAGCAAGCCTGCGTCGATCGACGCGATCGTCTCGCCGCCCACATTCACGCGCGCTTCACGAACGCGCTGAACGAGCGCTCTCAACGACGCACGCCGATCGTCAGACCGATCGTCACGGCCGGATCACCTTCCGCTCCACCTGCACGAGCCGTCCGAGTTCGAACGTGAGTGTCGTGATGGTCCCGGGGTCCTCGGGAACGGGCAAATAGGTCCAGCGAACTGTCTTTCGTCCGGCGGCCGTCGACATGTCCGGACGACCCACCCGCGCGACGACTTCGCCTTCGCCGATGCCCGGCACCAGGAACTTGCGTTCCGACGCATTGCCCGTCCGTTCGACGCCGCTACCTTTGCGCGAGGGTGTGCGGTTCGACGGCCGCTCGGTCCGCGTCGCCGTTGCATTCGCGGACGCTCCCCGCGCTGGCGGTGCGGGTGGCGGCACGCTGAACGGCACCACGGATACCGTTGCCGGATCGCGATCGAAGTCGCGAAGCTCTTTGCCGGCGGGGCAGGGGTCCTCCTGGTACATCACGGTGCCGTCATCGCGCGCACATTTGTATACGCCACCGGACACCGCGGCCGGCCACGCGAGCGCGAGCATGCACGCGATGCAGATTGTGGGTGCCTGAGTGCGTCGGAAACGCCGGGCGGATCGCACGATGGCGCTACGATAGCGCTTTCCCGGGAACTTACGCACTACGACGTTCGGATGGACATACGCGCCTCGCTTGCCGCGCGCGTCGCGGACATCGAGCCCTTCCATGTGATGGAAGTGCAGACGGCGGCGCGCGCACTCGAGGCTGCGGGCCGAAACGTCGTGCACATGGAGATCGGCGAGCCCGATTTCCCGACGCCCCAGCCGGTCATCGATGCGGCGCAGCGCGCAATCGCGGGCGGCGACATCTATTACACGTCGGCGCTCGGCCTTCCGGCGCTCCGCGACGCGATCGCGCAGCACTACGCCGACCACTATGGCGTACGCGTTGCCCCGGAGCGCATCATCGTCACGGCCGGGTCGTCCGCCGCGCTGCTGCTCGTCATGGCTCTGCTCGTGAACCGCGACGAGCGCATCCTGCTCGCCGATCCGGGATATCCGTGCAACCGCACGTTCATCCGGCTGCTCGAAGGCGAGCCGGTGGGCGTGCCGGTCGGCCCGGACACGCGCTACCAGTTGACAGCGAACCTCGTCGAACAGAACTGGACAACAGCGACGCGCGGCGTACTGATCGCGTCGCCCTCCAATCCAACGGGTACGACGGTGTCGCGCGAGGAAATGTCCCGCATCGCGGCGCTCGTCGAACGCCTGGGCGGCAGCTTGATCGTCGACGAGATCTACCTGGGGCTGACCTACTGTGAGGCGCCGCGCAGCGTGCTCTCGGACATTGGTGGCGCCTTCGTCATCTCCAGTTTCTCCAAGTACTTCAACATGACCGGCTGGCGCCTTGGATGGATGGTGGCGCCCGAACGACACGTCCGCGA
>JAICVH010000642.1 GCA_025935435.1 Burkholderiales bacterium | reverse complement strand
CGCCGCGGTGCGCGCATGATCGAAGACTGTGCAGTCAAGTCGTTGGTCGCGGCCGCGCATACGGTCGAACTCGCGGATGGCCGCGTCCTTTCGGCACCGTTCGTCGTCGGCGCCGATGGTGCGTCGAGCCGCATTCGGAAGCTACTCGGCGTCCCGATCGATCGAAACGGGTTTGCCGTCGGCCTCGAGTCCGAAGTGCCGCGTGAAGCCGCCGGCCGCGATGTCAGCGATCCCGAGATCTACTTCGGACTCGTCGAATGGGGCTACGCGTGGATTTTTCCCAAGCGCGCGACGCTCACCGTAGGCATCGGAGGACTCGCCACCAGAAACGACGACATGCGCGCCCGCTTCCGCGAGTTTGCGACGGCCGCGCTTGGGCGCACGCCATCGCAGACAGTGTGCGGAAGCCCGATACCGTTCGGCAATTTCGTCGCACGTCCGGGGCGCGATTCCACACTCCTCGCAGGAGACGCCGCAGGTCTCGTCGAACCGCTCACCGGCGAAGGAATCGCGTTCGCCGTTCAAAGCGGGGCCTACGCGGCGCAGGCGATCCTCGAGGCGGCGCGCGTGAACGCTCCCGCGCGCGCGCTTGCGTTCTACCTGCCGCGGTATCGTTCGATCATCCGCTCATTCCGCGACGTCCGTTTGCTGCGCCGGCTGGTGTTCTCGCGCACGACGCGCCCGTTGTTCCTGCGCGCGCTGAACGGCAATCGGCAGATGGTGCTGAAGCACATGGACGTGCTTGCCGGCGACGCCGATTATCGCGACTACGCGCGCTTCGCGCTCGCGGAAACGGTGCGACGCGTGCCGAGGTTGTGCATGGGCGCGCTACGGTTAAGCTAGAAGGGGATTCGACTCGACTTTTCCGTTCCCGACCGGGTCGGGATTACGACCAAGAAGTCGAGTCCGGCGTGCGTTCATTTCGGGGCCATCCGAATCGCGCCGTCGAGGCGAATGACCTCGCCGTTCAGCATCGCGTTTCCGATGATTTCGCGCGCCAGCGATGCGAACTCCTCCGGACGGCCGAGTCGCGGCGGGAACGGAACCATCTTGCCGAGCGCCTGCTGCACGTCAGCCGCGAGGCTCGCCATCATCGGCGTTTCGAAGATGCCAGGCGCGATCGTCATCACACGAATGCCGAACCGCGCGAGCTCGCGCGCAATCGGCAACGTCATGCCGACGACGCCCGCCTTCGACGCGCTGTACGCCGCCTGCCCGATCTGACCGTCGAATGCCGCGACCGATGCCGTGTTGACGATGACGCCGCGCTCGCCGCCGCCGTTCGGTTGGTTGCGCGTCATCGCTTCTGCCGCCAGCCGTAACAGGTTGAAGGTCCCGATCAGGTTGATGTTGATTGCGCGCGCGAACCCGGAGAGCGAGTGCACGCCTTCCTTGCCGACCACCTTTTCACCATGGACGATGCCCGCGCAGTTGACGAGTCCCTGCACGCTGCCGAACGCCTGCACGGCGGCCTCGACTGCCGCCCGGCCGCTCGCCTCGTCGGTAACGTCGGTACGGACGAAGCGCGCCGCGTCGCCCAATTCGTTCGCGAGCGTACGCCCGTCATCGTCCTTGAGGTCCGCGAGCAGCACGCGCCCGCCTTCGGCAACGAGCATGCGCGCGGAGGCGGCGCCTAATCCCGACGCACCGCCGGTGACGATGAAGACGTTCCCGGAGATTTTCATGTCACATGTTTCTGTTGAACATCGGTTACCCCGAAGTAGGGTCAGACTCGACTTTCCTCGGCTCCCTGCACGCGTGCCCCGAAGTAGGGTCAGACTCGACTTTCCTGGCCTCGCTGCGCGCGCATCGCGGTCCTCGCAGGAAAGTCGAGTCTGACCCTACTTATGCGCGAAAGCTACTGCGATCAGGTTGTCTTCACGACCGACATTGCGGTAGCGATCATTCCGGCGATGTCGCCGGCGTTCGCGGGAAGAATCAGCGTGTTTGTCGTTTTGGCGAGATTGCCGAACTGCGCGATGTATTGCTCGG
The DNA here is from genome assembly GCA_025935435.1 of Burkholderiales bacterium. Lineage (GTDB taxonomy): Bacteria > Pseudomonadota > Gammaproteobacteria > Burkholderiales > Casimicrobiaceae > VBCG01. Next base: position 72 of record JAICVH010000642.1, on the reverse strand, counting down.
CAACCTTCAGATTGACCGCGCCCGCACCACCGGGCGAGGCGATCGCTTCGGCCACCTGGCGGATCGCCTTGG
>JAICVH010000679.1 GCA_025935435.1 Burkholderiales bacterium | reverse complement strand
CTTCGGATCATCCCGATCTTGCGCAATGGTTGGTGGAGCAGGGGATCGCCAGCATTTCGCTCAATCCCGATACCGTCGTGTCGACTTGGATGCTGCTCGCGAAGGGAGCGCAGGCCACGTCGTAATTCCGGCTAGGCCGACCGGCCGATCGCGCACGATGCACAAACGGTGTTTGATGGTGGCATGGATTGGCCGCCGCCGGTACGGGTCGTGTTTGCGACGTCGCGAACGGCACTCGCGCTGATTGCGACGCTTGGGTTCGCTACCTGCGCAGTGATCGCGACGCTGCCGATCGAGCCGGCCGCCATTGGTCTCGCGACGATCGGCGTGGCGACGTGGGCCATCGATCGCATCTACGTCGTGGCGCTGCGGCAGGGACCGCGCGCGGTGCGGGAGCTCGAACTGCGTGGCGATCTGACCGTCATCGTCGTAAACGGCGACGGTGCGCCGTGCGCGGGACGCGTGCGAAACCAAAGCTACGTCGGTGCGCGCGTGACAACAGTGGTCTGGCGACCGTTCGGTCGTTGGCGATCGCGAACGATCCTCGTGTTCCGTGACATGTTGCCGGCACAGGACTTTCGCCGGCTGCGGGTGCTGCTGCGTTACGGGCGAAGCGACGTCACGCACGGCCGCCCGGCGAGCCAGCTTTGAACATCGATCAGCGCGTCGCTCTCGGCCTTTGTCTGCCCTGCAATCAAATGCCGGTACAACGGCGTAAGTGCGTCGGGCAGCGGCAAGGCCGCCGCGTCTTCGCCGGGGTGCGACTGGTTTCGGAGCGGCGAGCGGATCGGTCCCGGTACGACGGCATTGACTCGCAAATTCGGTCGGTGCTCCCACTCGTCCGCGAGTTCGTGCGCCAGCGCCGCAATGGCGGCCTTGGTGACCGCATAGCCGCCCCAATACGCGCGCGGCTCCTGGCCACGGTTGTCGAGCGTGAACACGACGCTCGCATCACTCGCGCGCGCGAGAAGCGGCATGACGATGCGCGTCAAGCCCATCGGCGCCGCCACGTTGACGCGCAAAAGCGCGAGCCAGTTGTCGAACGATTGATGCTCGAGCGGTCCGAGCGAGCCGAGCAGCGCGGCGGTGTGGACGAGGGCATCGAGCCGACCGAGTTGCGCATCGAGTGCGCTCGCGACGTTCGCGAAATCGCTCGCTTCGGCGCGCGCGAAATCGAGCGGGAGAATCACCGGTTCCGGAAGTTTGACCGCGATGATCTCGTCGTACAACGCTTCGAGCTTGCGTACGACGCGGCCATGCAAGACGACGGTGGCGCCCGCGCGTGCGCAGGCGAACGAGAGCGCTCGGCCGAGGCCTCCCGTTGCGCCTGTGATCAGTACGACGCGCTCGTCGAGCGAGTGCTGCGTCAGTTGAATGGCGGGCGCGAGCGTCGGCGAAGGCATGCGCCGATGATACGGCGCGCGAGCACGCCCGCTGGAGCAAGGCGGCGAAACGTATCGAATCGAGTCGTGCCTTCCGTACAACTAACGTCCGACGCTCCTTACCACTGGCCAGACGCGCACGCGGAGGTCACCAACATGTTTCACTCGTTGTCCGCGGTGCAGCCGCTCCGCTATAATTTCTTGTTCGCCGTGGGGGTATAGCTCAGCTGGGAGAGCGCTTGCATGGCATGCAAGAGGTCAGCGGTTCGATCCCGCTTACCTCCACCACCGACCTTGTCGCGGCCTTGGGCTTGATGGCGCGACTGCCTTACCGGTCCCCATCGTCTAGAGGCCCAGGACATCGCCCTTTCACGGCGGTAACGGGGGTTCGAATCCCCCTGGGGACGCCAATGAAATGAATAGGTTGTAGTTGTATCCTCATCCTTTTTGTTTTGATGGCCCACAATCGGCCTCAGAATAGAAGCG
>JAICVH010000341.1 GCA_025935435.1 Burkholderiales bacterium | reverse complement strand
CTGGCGCCGACCCTCGGACGTCGCGATGACGGCGCGTTTTTCGCGCTCCGCCGTGATCTGAGCCTGCATCGCACGCAGGATCTCCGCGGGCGGCGTCAGGTCCTTGATCTCGTAACGCAGCACCTTGACGCCCCAGTTCGGCGCCGCGTCGTCGAGCGCGGACACCACCGCGGTGTTGATCTGGTCGCGCTCCTCGAACGTCTTGTCGAGCTCCATCCGGCCGATGACGCTGCGCAGCGTCGTCTGTGCGAGCTGCGTGATCGCGAGCACGTAGTTGGTCGAGCCGTACGACGCGAGCTTGGGGTCGGTCACCTGGAAGTAGAGGATGCCGTCGACGTGAAGCTGCGTGTTGTCCTTCGTGATGCAGACCTGCGGCGCGACGTCGAGCGGCGTCTCGCGCAGATCGTGGCGATAGGCAACACGATCGAGGAACGGCACGACGAAGTTGAGACCCGGTGCGAGCACCGCGTGAAAGCGACCGAGCCGCTCGACGACCCAGGCACGCTGCTGCGGCACGACGCGGATCGCCTTGATGACGCCGATCAGCACGACGATGAAAATCGCAAACGTGACGATCGAATAACCGGCCTGCATGAACGCCTCCGTTTAACTGCGGCGCGCGCCGCACGTGATCCCGGTCAACGCGTCAGGGCCGCTCGACATCGAGCACGAGCGTCGAGCCCCGCGTCGCCACAATGTACATGGTGTCGCGCCGCGGGGTTTCCGTGCGCGCGAGCACACCGCTCCAGCGCGTGCCGCGATACACGACGCGTGCGGTGCCGTCGGGCTGCCACGATTCGACGCGCACGCTCTGCCCGATATCGAGCCCCGGCAGATTCGGCAGTTCGCCGCGGCGGCGGCGCCATCGATTGGCCACGACAGTTCCGACGACGGCGAGCACGCCGGCTGTCAACAGCTGCATCGGCATCTCCGCGCCGACCCACGCCGCAATGCCCCCGAACACGAACGCAATGCCGACGGCGAGCAGGTAGAACGTGTTCGTGACGAGCTCCGCGCCGATGAGGAGCGTCGCGAGAATCCACCAGATCCAGTAAGCGTTCATTCGCTATGGGCTTGGGGCCGCGGCAAAGCGTGAAGGATACGGGAACTCCGGATGCCGGACGAAATGCGTCGTCCAGCGGCCGGCGAGTGCGTCGGCCGATCGAAGTGCGCTATAATTTATCGTTTGATTTCAAAAGTTTCCGTTCCGATCCGGCGCGGAAAGACGACGAAAGAAGCATGCCGATCTACGAATACCGATGCGCGTCCTGCGGCCATGAGCTCGAAGCGCTGCAAAAACTGAGCGATGCACCGCTCACGATGTGTCCCGCGTGTCACAAGGCGGAGCTGCGCAAGCGCGTGTCCGCCGCGGGGTTCCAGCTCAAGGGTTCCGGCTGGTACGTGACCGATTTCCGCAACAGCGGCGCGAAGTCGACGGCCAAGGACAAGCCCGCCACGGGCGATGCCAAGCCGGGCAATGGGGCGAGCGAGGCCAGCGCGAGCAGCGGCGACGGCGTCAAAACGGACGCGGCCACAGCCAAATCAGAAACCAAGGGCGCCGACAAGCCGGCCGCAACCAGCGAGTCGAAAGCAGCTGCATCGACGTCGACGCCGAAGAGCGATAGCTGACGCTCGATGAAGCGCTATTTGATCGCCGGACTGCTCGTCTGGGTGCCGCTCGGCATCACGATCTGGGTCCTGCATTTCCTGCTTACGTCGCTCGACCAGGTGCTGGTCGTGCTGCCGGAAAGCGCGCAGCCACGCAACCTGCTTGGCTTCGACATTCCGGGCCTTGGCGTCGTCGTCGCGTTCCTGATCCTGCTGCTGACGGGCGTGATCGCCGCGAACTTTGCCGGACAGCGACTGATTCGCGCATGGGAATCGGTGCTCGGTCGCATCCCTTTCGTCAAGTCGATCTATTCGTCGGTCAAGCAGGTGAGCGACACGCTGCTGTCGAGCAAAGGCAACGCGTTTCGCAAGGCGCTCCTGGTCGAGTTCCCGCGGCCGGGCAGCTGGACGATCGCCTTCCAGACCGGCACGCCCGCATCGTCGGTGGCGCCGTACCTGCCCGGCGACCACGTCAGCGTGTACGTTCCGACGACGCCGAACCCCACGGGCGGCTACTTCCTCATGCTTCCGCGTACGCAGGTGCGCGAGCTCGACATGACCGTCGACGAGGCGCTGAAATACATCATTTCGATGGGTGTCGTCGCACCGCGTGCGCACGGGCGACCGTCGCGCGATTTGCTCGCAGGCGGCATTCCGACCGCAACGACCGAGCGGCCGGCTTCAGAACTCCGAAATTGACGTGATGCACCGCCCGCGACCGGACGCGCCGGTCGCGGGGGGCACGCGCATTCATCGAACGACATCGTCGGAGACGCTTCTTGAAACGCACAGACTATTGCGGCCGCATCGACCGGCAATATCTCGGGCAGACGGTTCGCGTGATGGGCTGGGTGCATCGGCGGCGCGATCACGGCGGCGTCATTTTCGTCGATCTTCGAGACCGCGAAGGCCTCGTGCAGATCGTCTGCGATCCCGATGCCGCCGAGACATTCGCGACGGCTGAAAAACTTCGCAACGAATACTGCATCGCCGTCAACGGGCGCGTGCGTCCGCGGCCGGAAGGCACGATCAATCCCAATCTCGGCTCCGGCGAAATCGAGGTTCTCGCGCACACGATCGAGATCCTGAACGCGTCCGCGCCGCCGCCGTTTCAGCCCGACGACGAGAATCTGTCCGAGACCGTGCGTCTCACGCATCGCGTGCTCGATCTGCGCCGTCCGCAGATGCAACGCAACATGCTGCTTCGCTATCGGACGGCGATGGCCGCGCGCCGTTATCTCGATGAACTCGGCTTCATCGACATCGAGACGCCGGTGCTGTACAAGTCGACGCCCGAAGGCGCGCGCGAATTCCTGGTGCCGTCGCGGATGCACCACGGGCAGTTCTACGCGTTGCCGCAGTCGCCGCAACTGTTCAAGCAGATGCTGATGGTCGCGGGGTTCGACCGTTACTACCAGATCGTCAAGTGCTTTCGCGACGAAGACCTTCGCGCCGACCGGCAGCCGGAATTCACGCAGATCGACATCGAGATGTCGTTCCTCGACGAATCCGAGATTCGCGCGATGATGGAGGAACTCGTCTGCGTGATGTTTCGCGATGCATTGGACATCGAGCTGCCACGACCATTTCCGGTCCTGGCGTACGCCGACGCGATGCGCGATTACGGATCGGACAAGCCGGACCTTCGCGTACCGCTTCGCCTCACCGAATTGACCGACGTGATGCGTGGCGTCGACTTCAAGGTGTTCCGCGCAGCTGCCGAACTGCCGAACGGCCGTGTTGCTGCACTCTGTGTTCCCGGCGGCAACGCAATGACTCGCAAGGAGCTCGACGATTACGCCGCGTTCGCGACGATCTACGGCGCGAAGGGCCTTGCCTACATCAAGGTGAACGATGCGGCGAGGCCGAACGAAGAAGGGCTGCAGTCACCGATCGTCAAGTTCCTGACGTCCGAGGTGCTGCAGGCGATCCTGACACGTACCGGCGCCAAGACCGGTGACGTCGTCTTCTTTTGCGCGGATCGCGCGAAGATCGTCAACGACACGCTCGGTGCGTTGCGCGCGAAGGTCGGCCACGATCACGGGCTCGTCGCCGACGGCTGGCGGCCGCTCTGGGTCGTCGACTTCCCGATGTTCGAGCAGGACGAGACGACCGGGGCCTGGGCCGCGCGTCATCATCCGTTCACCGCGCCCAAGGAGGGCCACGAAACGCTGTTCTCCAGCAATCCGGCGAATGCGCTTGCGAAGGCCT
>JAICVH010000432.1 GCA_025935435.1 Burkholderiales bacterium | reverse complement strand
GCGTTCATCATCCTCGCCGTGCTCGCATTTCTCGCACTGTATGCAGCGATTCGCACCGGCGTACGGCTCGCACGCCTGCCCGACGAAGTGCGTGAAGGTCGGCGCCGGAAACAGATCGAGCGTCTGCGCAGCAAGCAGGATGCGGCGGTCGTTGCGCTGCTGGAAGGACGACATGGCAAGGCGCGGCAGTTCGCGCAGGAGGCGCTCGCAATTCCGCATTCGTCGCCGGTCGCAGCACTGGTCGGCGCGCGCGCGGCGCTCGAAACGCGCGACTACGCGGGCGCCGCAGCGATGCTCGAGCGACCCGACACGCACGCCACCAATCTGGCCGTGCCTCGCCTGATGCTCGAAGCGGAGCTCGCGCTGGAACGCGGGCAGCCGGCCGATGCGCTCGCGCGTCTTGCCGAACTGCGTCGTGAAGCGGGATTGCACACGGCGGCGCAGCGGCTTGAATTGCGCGCACTCACCGCGGCGGGGCGCGCGGCCGAGATCCCGGCGCTCGTCGATCAGCTCGTCAAGCGCAAGGTGTATGACGCGGAGCAGGGCGACATGCTGCGGGCGCGCGCGCACGCCGAGGCACTCGAGGGCTACGCGCACGATGCGGCGGGGCTGCGCGCCTACTGGGCGCGCGTACCGGAGAACGATCGGCTGCAGACGGCGGTCGCGCGTGCTGCAGCGCGAAGCTTTCTCGAACTCGGCAGCGATCGCGACGCCGCCGACATCATTGCAAAAAGCCTGGAGCGTCACTGGGACTCGCGTCTCGTACTGCTCTATGCGGCCTGTCATGCACCGGATGCGACGCGGCAACTCGAGACAGCCGAGCGCTGGCTCGTGACGCACAACCAGGATCCGGCGCTCCTGTACGCGCTCGGACGACTGTGCGAACGCCAGCAGCTATGGGGCAAGGCGCAGACGTATCTCGAGGCGAGCCTCGCGCTCGACAATCACTGGCGCGCCCAGGTAGCACTCGGCGAACTGCTCGCAAAACTCGACCGGCACGAGGAAGCCGATGCGCATCTGTCGGCGGCGCTCAAGCTGGCACTGGCCGAGCTCGAGCGCGAGCCGGGAAATAACGGCGGCGAACGTCGAAGCTGACGCTGCGCTACTGCGCTTCGGTTTCCGCCGCGTACGTGAAGCTGTCGGCGAAGAACTCGTCCGCGGGCAGATTGCGCAACGCGGTGAAGTCGCGCTTCGCGGCGTCGATCATCGCCGGCGCTCCGCAGGCATACACCTGATAACCCGACAGATCTCGAAAGTCGTCGAGCACCGCCTGGTGTACGAATCCCGTGCGCCCCGGCCACGCATCATCGGCGGCCGGCTCGGAAAGCACGGGAATGAACGTGAAATTGGGATGCGCGGCCTGCCATTGTCCGGGGATGTCGGGCAGATACAGATCGCGCTTCGCGCGCGCACCCCAGTACAGCACGATCTCGCGCGGTATGCGGTGATGCAGCATGTGCTCGATGATCGCCTTGATCGGCGCGAAGCCGGTGCCGCCGGCGACGAAAATCGCCGGCTTGTCCGTGTCCTCGCGCAGATAGAACGTGCCGAGCGGCCCTTCGAAACGCAAGATCTCGCGGCCCTTGTACGACGTGAACAGCGGATCGGTGAAGAAGCCGCCGGGCGTGTGACGGATGTGGAGCTCGAGCAGTTCGTCCGAATGCGGCGGCGTTGCGAGCGAAAAGCTGCGACGGTGTCCATCCTTCAACAGGAAATCGATGTACTGGCCGGGAAGGTATTGCAGCCGCTCGGTCGCCGGCAGCTTGAGCTTGACGATCGCGACGTCGTGCGTCGGCTTGACGATCGATTCGACCCGGCACGGCAGGCGCTTGATCTGAATGTCGCCGGCGCGGCGAACTTCGCGCACTTCGATGACGATATCGGTCTGCGGCCGCGCGACGCAGAACAGCGCGAGTCCCTTGCGTTTTTCGTCGTCGGTCAGCGTCGACGGCTGGTGCGGACCGAAGTCGACGCTGCCTTCAAGGATGCGACCCTTGCACGTGCCGCACGCGCCATTGCGGCAGCCGTACGGAATCATCAGGTCGGCACGCATCGCGGCCTGCAGCACCGTGTCGCCGGCCTCGCAGGCGAGCGTGTGACCACTCGGCCGTATGGTAATCTGCAGCGTCATCGCGGTTGGGTAGGCTTCGGGATGGAAGGTTCCTGCACCGGATCGCGTGACGTCTGCGCTCGCCGTCTCTCGATCGGCGCTTTGGTGGCGCCGGTGTGCCGATGCAGCGCGTGCTCCTGATCGGTTGTGGCGACATTGCGCTGCGCGTCGCGCAGCGATTGCGCAACCGCGCACATCTGATCGGACTGACGCGTGATCGCGACGATGTCCGCAAGCTTCGCGCGCATGGCATCGTCCCGCTATTCGGCGATCTCGACGATCGGCGCACGCTCGCGCGGCTGAAGACTGCGCCGTACGCGGTGCTGCATTTCGCGCCGCCGCCCTCCGAAGGTCGTGATGACCCGCGAACGCGACGGCTGCTTGCGGCGCTTGCGGGCGCGCGGATTATACCGCGGCATATCGTGTACATCTCGACCTCCGGCGTGTACGGCGATTGCGCCGGCGCGCGCGTTGTCGAGACGCGGCCGCGGCGTGCGCAAACGCCGCGCGCGCGCAGACGTGCTGCAGCTGAAGATCGCCTGCGGCGCTTTGCCGCCGCGCACGGCGTCACGTTATCGATCCTGCGTGCGCCGGGAATCTATGCACCGACGCGATTGCCGCTCGACCGCCTGCGGCACGGCACGCCCGCGCTGGTGCCGGACGATGATGTGTACACGAATCACGTGCATGCGGACGACCTCGCGCGGGCCGTGATCGCTGCGTTGTATCGGGGGCGGCCGAACCGTGCATACAACGTCAGCGACGACACGGAGATGAAGATGGGTGCATGGTTCGATACCGTCGCCGAGGCATTTCACCTGCCGCACCCACCCCGGATCACGTGGGAAGCCGCCGAACGCGAGATCGCACCCGCGCTGCTGTCGTTCATGGGCGAATCGAGGCGGCTGTCGAATGCCCGGCTGAAGCGCGAGCTGCGCGTTGTCCTGCACCATCCGACACCGCATGCGATGCTCGGCGAGATTGCGCCGCGCGAACTCACGCGCCAGCTCGCGTTGCCGATCGGTGATGCGCCGCGTGGTCGCAAGACCGCGGCGTGACTGCCGTGCAGCCGATCGCATCGCCGCGGCGCAAGCTCACGCTGGTCGAACGCCTCGACGCGTACGAGCGGCTGATGCGGCTCGACAAGCCGATCGGCACGCTGCTGCTG
>JAICVH010000569.1 GCA_025935435.1 Burkholderiales bacterium | reverse complement strand
GACCGCGAACGTACTGCCGTCATCGAGGCGAACGAAGCCGTCGCCCGCTGCCGATGCGTACCACGTCCATCCGTCGCCGATCGGTGCGAGTGCCGATTCGGGAATCACACGCGCGATGCGCCCGCCATCGACGAGGGCGCGAATCAGCGCGCGCGATGCGATCGCGGCGAGCACGGTACCGTTCGCACGCTGGACGGCGATGGACGATTCGTCCGGTGCGCTCGCGAGCTGATCTTCGAGCGCGTAACGCGCCGCCTGCGTCAGCCGGTCGCGTGGCATCGGCGGCAGGTCCAGCGCCACGAGGCGCACATGCCGCGCCGCCAGCACGATCTCGGTGTGCGGATCGACCGGCCAGCGGCCCGGCACATCGCGTCCGCGCCCGACGGCGCGGCCGTCGCGGCCATAGCGCACCCAGGCATCGGCGCGATCCGATGCGGGCGGGTCCACGATGAACACGCGAAGCATAAATGTAGTTTAGCGACGAAGCTTCATTCGACCGTCTGCCACACGATCCGCGGCCCTGCGCCGCCGCGCTCGATGAGTGCGCGCGCCTCGGCGGACGTGTCCCCCTGGCGCGCACGCACGTAGACGAGAAAGTAGCGGCTTTTCACCGTGTACAGCGATTCGTCGCCGATCGACGCGACGGAGGGCAGGCGTTCGCGCAATTCGGCGATGCTGCCAAACGGGCGCTCGACACGGCTCGCCATCAGCGCGGCGAACGCTCCCGGCTCGACGTTGGCGATGGACGCCGCGAGCACTTCGACCGGCGCGGTGTTGACATTGAGCGGCGTATCGACGGGTAACGCGGTGACGTAGCGCATGAGACTCGCAAGCGTCGCGCTCGTCATGCCGCGCACGAGCGCCAGTTCGTGAACGCGAACGGCCGCCGTGTTCGCCGCGAGCGAGGGCTGCGGCATGCCGCGATACCACGCGTCTTCGGCCCCGCCGGATTGCGGAACATCGTCGGTGTCGACCCAGTCGATGAGTGCGGGCACGAGCGACGCCGGTATGCGCAGCGCGGCGAAGAGACGCTCGAAACGTGCGCGTTCGGCGGTCGCCCGCGCACCCGCGAGGTTGTTTACGTTGAGCAAACCCTGAGCATCGACGATGCGTCCTTCGACGAAGCCGCCCTCGACCGGCGTCGGCGGCAGCGGTAACGCCCACGGCTCGCCGAGATGGTCATACGCGGTCGTGCGAGCGTCGGCGTCGAGCACCTGCCGCGCCCATTGGATGCCCGCCAGAACGATCGATTCGGCCTGCACGCGATCGCGTCGATGCGAAACTTGCGCGGACCATTGCGCCTGCGCGGTGGCAACCGAGATTGCGACCGCCGCTGCAAGTGCCGCGACCAGCATCGCGATGATCAGCGCGAGTCCATGCTGCGATTCACGGCGCGTCATTGCAAAGCGAGCCAGCGCTCGATCGTAGAGCCGTCGGCGAGTGTCACCTCGACGCGCACCGCCCGCGGCAATTCCGTCGCGCCTCGAACGGGCCATTGCGTCGACCAGCGACCATCGCCGCCGAGCGCCAGCACCCGGAAGCGCGCGATCCCGCCCGCGAGCCCGAACGCCGCGGGATCGGTCGCAGAGGGTGTATCGATCTGCGGCCAGTACAGCGCGTCGACATTCCCGTCGCGCCACCGATAGCCGACCCGTTGACCGCCGACGCCGGGTTCGTCGGTCGACCACGGTCCTGCGCGCGTGAACGCGAGAACGGCATTGCCTGCCGCGTCCCCTTGCGACAACAACCACGGCGGCTCGACGACGTTGCCGTGGCGCGCAGCACGCGGTACGGCGGCGCGCAGATCTGCTTCGACACGCGTCAGCAACGCATCCAGCCGTTGCCAGCGCACGCTTTCCTCGTTCAGTCGCATTTCGCTGTCGGTCATTGCCGCCGTCGCGCGCCACGCGAGCAGTGCGACGAGCGCGAGAATCGCGATGGCGACCAGCACTTCGACCAACGTGAAGCCGGGGACTCCGTGCGTCGCGGGCAAGCGACGAACGAGACGCGGTTTACCGCTGTCCATTGCCAAGGTATCCAACCAGCCTGGCGAGCGCGTAATCGGGCCTGCCCGGTTCGGTGACCACCACCTCGATCCTGCGGAATGCCGGGTTCGGCGTACCGGTGATCGTCTGGCGCCATGCGAAGCGCATGCCCGCCTGCCACTCGTCTCCCGTACCTTGATTCGCCGACGCATCCGCGAGCTGCGCGCGCGCGAGCCGATTCTCGGCGACCCACGTCGCGAGCGTGCGCGCCTTCAGCGACGACGCGCCATCGGCGCTCTGCGCGAGGGCGCGCATGCCGGCCGACAGCGCAACGGCGATGATCGCGAGCGCGACCAGCACTTCGATCAAGGTGAAGCCGCTTCGACGTTCGCGCGCGGCGAGTTCAGCCGGTCCGCGTTGCAAGGCATTCTTCATCGCGAGATGGCAATGGGCCCGGTAATCGACGCGCGATTCAGCGGATCGAAAGCGATCACCGTTTGGAACG
>JAICVH010000322.1 GCA_025935435.1 Burkholderiales bacterium | reverse complement strand
GATGCCGTCCTCCCGCTGGTCGAAGATCCGGGGTGCTCTCAGCACGCAGTGGCCCGCGCCGATGCATTTCTCGATGTCCACGCGCACTTTGAGCACAGCCATCGTCAGTTCCCTCGTCACCAGGCGACCGGGAGGTTGTGCACCCCGTAGATCTGCATGTCGTCCTTGAAGCGAATCTCGCCGTCGTTCGCCGCAACGCGCAGCTTCGGCATGCGTTGAAGCAGCAGTGGAAACACGACTTGCAGCTCCGTCCGCGCGAGAATCTGCCCCAGGCACTGATGGATGCCGAATCCGAACGCGACGTGATGCGAGGCATCGCGGTGCACGTTGAAGGTGTCCGGATCGGGGAATGCTTGCGGGTCTCGATTGGCCGCGGGGTTGAGCGCGAATACGCCGTCGCCCTTGCGGATCACGACGCCTCCGATCGCGACATCCTCCAACGCCACGCGCCTCGGCGAAAACTGGACCGGACTCACGTAGCGCAGCAGTTCCTCGACGGCGCCTGGCACGAGATCCGGTTGGTCGCGGAGTGCGCTCGCCTGATCGGGATGGTTGAGCAGGATCAGCGTGCCGAGGCCAATCATGTTGGTGGTCGTATCGTGCCCGGCGCGCAGGATCATCGCGCCGATCTCCGCAAAATCTTCGCGTGACAGGGTGCCGGGCCGTACATACTCGTCGATGATTCGGCTCACCATGTCGTCGCCGGGCGCTTGCTCTTTCCGGAGGATCAGGCGCATGAAGTAGTCGACGAGCTCGCGCGCCTTCTGCTCGGCCTGCGCCGGCGTCTGCAGCAGCCCGTGGCGGCCGGCGGCGCACTCGATGATGAACCTGTGGTCCTCGTAGGGCGACCCGACCAGATCGCACATCACCAGCGATGGAAACGGTATCGCAACGCTCGGCACCAGATCCGCCGGTTGCGGTTGGGCCATCAGTTCATCGATCAGGCGATTCGCGATGGCGGTCATCTTCGGTCGCAACGCGACCATGCGCCTGGTGCTGAACTCCTTGGTGAACATCCGCCGGTAATGGTCATGCCGCGGATTGTCCATTCCGACGAACGCGCGCTCCTGCTTGTCCACGACGACGCGCGCTTCGGTGACGGTCGGAAAGTCGGGGTTCGCGAATTCGCCGCTGAAGCGCGCGTCGGTTACCACGCTACGCACGTCTTCGTAGCGCGTCAGCAGCCAGGCGCGGCGTCCGTTCCACAACGTGACAGGGAGAACCGGTTGGGTCGCTCACGCGTGCGCGTACTGCGGCGGCGGCTGCATCGGATCGACGCGGCGGAACGGAAAGCGCGTCGAAGGCGTGCGATCGTTCGCGTTCATCGATGGATGATAAGGCTTCTGCAGGAGGAGCGCGCAGCACGCGCGGCGCTCAGCTGCGGCGCTTTCAGGGGCGCGAAGGCTTGCCGACCGAGGCGGCACGTGCGCCGCCGTGCCCCGCACTTACGTCGCCAACGCCTCCAGTGCACGCTTCGAATCCGACACCCAGCCGAAGATCCCGCCCTGCGCCTTGATCATTTCGAGCGCAACCCGTTGGAACTCGGGGAAGTACGAACCGACGCAGTCCGATAGCACCACACACTCGTAACCGCGGTCGTTCGCTTCACGCACGGTCGTGTTCACGCACACCTCGGTGGTGACGCCACATACGATCAGCGACCTGATCCCGCGGTTGTGCAGGATCAGGTCGAGATCGGTCGCGCAGAACGCGCCCTTGCCGGGCTTGTCGACGACGACTTCGCCGGGTTTCGGATAAAGCTCCGTCACGATGTCGTGGCCGCGTTCACCGCGTACGAGGATGCGTCCCATCGGACCGGGGTCGCCGATGCGCTTCTCGCCACGGCCACGGACGATCTTCGACGGCGGGCAATCGGCGAGATCGGGACTGTGACCTTCGCGCGTGTGGATGATCATCATTTCTTTGCCACGCGCCGCCTCCAGCACGCGCTTGCAGGACGGAATGACGGCCTGCAGCGGCGACACGTCGTTGCCGAGCGCTTCGCCGAATCCGCCCGGCTCGACGAAATCGCGCTGCATGTCGATGACGAGCAGCGCCGTCGTCTGCGGATCAAAGTCGAACTCGTACGGCTCCGCGTTCATCGTGGCAATCGTCATGGCCGCACCTCCATCATTCTTCCTTCATGCATTCGACGCGGCGCGGGGCAGGGCCACCGGCTCGCGCACGGCAAGCAGCAGGCACGTGACGCCGAAGAGCGCATAGCCGAGCGCAACCAGCGGCGATACCGCCCAGCCGAGTTGCGCGCCGTGAATCAATCCGACGTATGCGAGGATCGCGCCCGCGAACGCCCAGAACGCTGCAACCTTCAGCCGTCCATCGATGATGAACACGGCGATCGCGCCGAGGATCATGCCCGCGAGGACCGACCCTCCGCCGAGCGATTCCAGTCCGCGATAGAGCACGCCGGTCGACGCGAGCTTCGCCGCACCCACTTGTGCGGCCGACGTGCCCGCCGCGGCAAGCGCGCCGTCGATCTGCGTCTTCGCCCATTCGGCAATGTTCGGAATCAGGGCGAGCACGACGGCCGGCGCGTGGTTCTTCGGCGATACCTGGAACGCCTGCGCGCCGATGACGAGGCCGATGTACAAGAGGATCGGCAGGATCGCAACGAGCGGGATCAACGCGAGGAGCAGCGCTGTCAGCCCGAGGAAGCAGACGATCGCGATCGCGATGCCGGTTGCAAGCGAATAGCCGATGCGGCCGCCCACCGCCTTCCAGCCGGGATGACCGATGTACACGGCGGGCGGGAACGGGCTGCCCAGCATCGATCCGACGATCGCACCGACGCCGTCCGCGAGCAGCACCTTGCGCAGGTTGTAGTTGTCACCGGCCGCCGCCGCACTTTCGACATTGTTCATCGCCTCGGTGAAGTTGTAGATGCCGAGCGGAATCGCCGTGACGAGCAGCGGCGCCACCTGGGCGAGACCCTGCCAGACATCCGCCGAGAAGATCGGAATGCGCAGCCCGAATTGCTCGAACGACTTCGCCACCGCAGACGGCTGCATGTAGTCGCTCCAGCCGACGAGCGAGACGATCCAGCCGATCACGGAGCCGACGATGACCGCAGCAAGGCCGCCGGGGATGCCGCCGGGAAGGCGAATGTTCGCCGTCCATGCGATCAGCACCAGCGCGAAGCACACGAGGCCGATCCACGGCACTTCCCACATCTGGAACGCCGGGCGCATCGAGATGAACGCGATGGAAATCCCTGCAAGCGTTCCGAGCATGGCGGCGCGCGGCGTGAGTGCGCGGATCTTCGGGCCGACGAACGCGCCGATCAGCACGATGACGCCGATGATGAAGCACCACGCGAGACCGGCGCGCCATGCGACGAGCGGATCCTTGGTCGCGAGATACGTGGGCAGCATGATCAGGAACACGACGATGAACATGTGCGGCACGCTCGGCCCGTAGGGCATCGCGGTGACGTCGTTGCGTCCTTCCTGCTTGGCGAGCTGCCACGCGAGGTACGCATAAAACAGATTGCCGAGCGGCAACGCGATGCCGAGCGCCGGCAGGATGCGGCCAAACACGGTGTCGGCCGGCAGTTGCACGACGCCGAGGCACAGACCGGTCAGCACGATGACGTTCAAGAGCACGTTCGTGAACAATCCGAAGAAGCCGTTGAGATCGCCGACGAACCACAGCCGGGGTCTCGCATCCGTTTGCACCATCGTTGACATATTCGACGCTCCCCTCGTTATGTGCGCTTCGACGCGACGTACGCGCGCCAGCCGCCGTACTGCGTGATCTCCCGCTTGCCCTGACACAGAAACGGTTCGCCCAGCACGCCGAGCACGATCGATCCGTCGCGCAGCACGACCTTGCCAATCGCAAGGCCCGGCGGTTCCGACTGGAGAATGTTCGCCAAGCCCTTGACGGGCACGTCCCAGATCTCGAGCGCGACGTTCGTGCCTTCACCCGGCGTGCGGATCATCGCCGGATGACGGTCATCGATCG
>JAICVH010000598.1 GCA_025935435.1 Burkholderiales bacterium | reverse complement strand
CGGGCTCTATTGCACCGAGTACGACATTCACGACCTCAAGCAGACGGAGCAGGAGCTTGCCGCGCGCGAAAAGCAGCTGCGGCTTTTCACCGACAACATTCCCGAGCCGGTCGTCTACCTCGATGCCGAACGGCGCTACGTGTTCGTCAACGAAGCTTTCCTCGACCTCTACGGCCTTTCGCGCGATGAGGTGCTCGGCAAGAAGCCGGAGGAAGTGCTCGGCGTCGAAGGGTCACAAGCGCTGACACCGGATCGTGATCGCGCGAAACGCAGCGAGGCGCTGACGTACGAGCGCGTCGTCATGGACGTCGTCGGACGCGCCCACTGGATCCGCGCCCGCTGCGTGCCCGACCTCAATCTCGACGGCTCCGTGCGCGGCGAGTACGTCGTCGGGCACGACATCACCGACCTCAAGCTCGCGCAGGATGCGTTGGCGGCGCGCGAATCGCAGTTGCGCGCGATCATGGACGGTGTGCCGGCGCCGGTCGCCTACATCGATCGCGACGAGCGCTGTCATTACGTCAACCGCACGTTTCTGCAGTACTTCGGACTCACCGTCGAACAGGTCGGCTACCTGCGGTTACGCGAGGTCGTCGGGCAGGGCATCTATGAAAGCGCGCAGGCGATGCTGTCGCGCGCGCTGCACGGGGAATCAACGGCGTTCGACCGGCTCGTTCCCGGCGCGAACGGCGCGCGCCGCTGGATGACGATTCGTGTGGTGCCGGACGTCGGTCCGTCCGGCGAAGTGCACGGCGCGTTCGTGCTGATGAACGACATCCACGGCCTGAAGCAGGCGCAGGAAGCGTTGCGCGCGTCGGAAGGCGAGCTGCGGCTCATCATGGACAACGTTCCCGCACGCGTGTCGTACATCGATCGCGAGTATCGCTACCGCTTCCTCAATGGCCACAACGAGCGCTGGCTTGGAGCCAGTCGCAACGACCTTACCGGCCGTCCGATCTCGGAAATTGCGGGTACCGCCCGCTTCGAGCTGCTGCGTCCGCTGCTCGACCGCGTGCTGAACGGCGAAGTGGTCACCACGGAACTCAAGCTGCCGCAGCCGTCCGGCGAACTGCAGTGGGAGGCGATCCACTATGCGCCGCACCGCGACACCGAAAGCAACGTCATCGGTATCTATGCCGTGCATACCGACATCCACGATCAAAAGAAGAACGAGGATGCGCTGCGCCGCGCGAACTGGATGCTTTCGTCGCACATCAGCAACACGCCGCTCGCGGTGCTCGAATGGGATCGCGACCTGAAGCTCGTTCGCTGGTCGCCGCAAGCGCAGGTCATCTTTGGCTGGGACGACAAGACCGTTCTCGGCATGCCGATCACGCATAACCCGCTGCTGCACGAAGACGACAGCGAGGCGATGGTCGGCCTGATCAATCGGCTGTTGTCGGGTCATGAACCGCGCGAGACGGCGCTGACGCGCAACTACACGAAGGAAGGCAAGACCATCTGGTGCGAGTGGTACCACTCGGCGCTGGTCGGCGACGACGGCAAGGTCGTATCGATCCTGTCATTCGTGCAGGACGTGAGCTCGCGGATCCAGGCCGAAGAGCGGCTGCAGTACATGGCGACGCGGGATGCGCTGACCGGGCTGCCCAATCGGCTGATGCTGCACGAGCGCCTGACGCAGGCGATCGCGCACGCGCGCCGCACCGCCCGGCGGGTTGGCGTGCTGTTCATCGATCTCGACCGGTTCAAGAACGTCAACGACACGCTCGGCCACCGGATCGGCGATGAACTGCTGAAGCACGTGACGCGCGCGCTGGGCGATGCATTACGCGAAACGGATCTCCTCGCGCGACTGGGCGGCGACGAGTTCATGGTGATCGTCGACGACTTCGATGAGCCGCAGGTGCTCGCGCGCATCGCGCAAAAGCTGCTCGACGCGATCGCGCAGCCGTTCCGCATCGAAGAGCACGATATTTACGTGACGTCCTCGATCGGCATCTCGGTGTTCCCGGACGACTCCGACGATCCCGAAGAGTTGATGAAGCACGCGGACGTCGCGATGTACCGCTCGAAGGAGCTCGGCCGCAACACGTACCAGTTCCTGGATGCCGATCTTGCCGAACGGAGGCTCCGCCAGCACACGCTCGAAACGGCGCTGCGCGGTGCGCTCAAGGACAACGCCCTCAAGCTGTATTACCAACCCGTCGTGCGTATCACCGACCGGGCGATCGTCGGCGCGGAGGCGCTGCTGCGCTGGACCGATCCGGATCATGGCGTCGTACCGCCGCAGGTGTTCATCCCGCTGGCCGAGGAATCGGGCCTCATTCACGCGCTCGG
>JAICVH010000716.1 GCA_025935435.1 Burkholderiales bacterium | reverse complement strand
GACAGGCTCGATGGTCGTCGACATCGGCGGCGGCACGACCGAAGTTGGCGTCATCTCGCTTGGCGGAATGGTGTACGCCGGATCGGTGCGCGTCGGCGGCGACAAGTTCGACGAGGCGGTGGTCAATTACATCCGTCGCAACTACGGCATGCTGATCGGCGAGACGACCGCCGAAATCATCAAGAAGACGATCGGCTCCGCGTTTCCGGGCTCCGAAGTGCGCGAAATGGAAGTCAAAGGGCGTAATCTGGCGGAAGGCATCCCGCGCAGCTTCACCGTGTCGTCGAACGAGATTCTCGAAGCGCTGACCGATCCGCTGAACAGCATCGTATCGGCGGTCAAGAGCGCGCTCGAACGCACGCCGCCCGAGCTTGGCGCAGACATTGCTGAGCGGGGTATGGTACTGACCGGCGGCGGCGCCTTGCTGCGCGATGTCGACCGGCTGCTGATGGAAGAGACCGGCCTGCCGGTGGTGGTTGCCGACGACCCACTGACGTGCGTCGTTCGCGGCTGCGGCAAGGCGCTCGAGAACATGGAGAAGCTGCAGACGATCTTCACGAGCGACTGAAGAGCGCCGACAGCGTCGGAAAGCGGGTATGGCGCGCGGTTGAAGACGGTCAGCGGCGATGTTCGACGTAATTTCCGTTGCGCCGATCCCCGACGCGCGCCGGCGCGGACGCCGCTTTCTCGTCCTGACGCCGCGTAGGCGCTAACCGCATCATGCGTCCCATCCCGGTCGACACGCCTGCGTTCTTCAACCGGGGCCCGAGTCCCCTCGCGCGCCTGGCGTTCTTCGGCGTGCTGTCGCTCGCGCTGCTGTTCGCGGACACCCGCTTTCGCTACCTCGAAAACGTGCGGCAGGCGGTGACGCTGGTGCTGCACCCGGTGCAGCGCGCGCTACAGATGCCGGGCGTGGCTTTTGCATACGTCTCCGACTATTTCGGTTCGAAACGCGAACTGGCGGACGAGAACGCGGCGCTCAGGCAGGAACTCGTCGCACGTGCGCCGGCCACCCAGGGTTATGCGCGCGTCCAGGAAGAGAACGCACGCCTCAAGGCGCTCCTCGACGTCCGGGCGCAGTATGCGACCACCGCGACGGCTGTCCAGGTGCTCTACTCGAGCCGTGATCCGTTCACGCAAAAACTGTTCGTCGACAAGGGCTCGAGCGCCGGCATTCTCGCGGGCGCGGGCGTCATCGACGAGAACGGCGTCGTCGGTCAGGTCACCCGCGTGTTCCCGTACATGGCCGAGATCACGCTGATCACCGATCGCGACCAGGCGGTCCCCGTGCAGGTCGAACGCAACGGTGCGCGCAGCGTGCTGTTCGGCAACGGGACCGGGCGTTCGCCTGAACTGCGTTACACGTCGCCGTCGGCGGACTTGCGCATCGGTGACCGGCTGCTGACGTCGGGGCTCGACGGCACGTATCCGCCCGGGCTTGCGGTCGCGCAGATCACCGACGTGATTCGCGACGCGGGACAGATGTTCGCGCGCATCGTCTGCAAGCCGCTCGCGGGCATCGATCACAGCGAATTCCTGCTCGTCCTGTCGCAGGCGGCCGCGATGCCGCCGAGGCCGGAGGAGCCTGCCGAGGCCGAGGCTGCGAAGAAGGGCGGCCGGGCGAAGAGGCGATGATGGGCCCGACACGCTACCGCATGCGAATCTGTAGGCTTTGAGAATGAGGGACGACTGCGCGCGAGGGGCGAAGCCAAG
>JAICVH010000082.1 GCA_025935435.1 Burkholderiales bacterium | reverse complement strand
GTCGCCGTCAGCGACGAGACGCAGGACGAGCGGCTCGTCGTTCTGCGCGATGGAGAAATACGCGCGTTGCCGTTCGACATCGGGCGTGTCGTCGCGATGCGCGCAGCACCGGTCGGCACGCGCATCGCGATCACGAATCACCGACACGACGTCCTGCTCGTCGATGTCGACGCGAACACCTGCGACACGATCGATCACAGCGACAGCGGGCGCTCGGAAAGCCTCGCCTGGTCGCCCGACGGCGCGTGGCTCGCGTATCCGTTCTGGACGAGCCCGCGGCATTCGGCGATCAAGCTGTACGGCATCGAGCACGCCAGCAGCACGCTCGTGACCACGCCCGAATTCCGGGACTACAGCCCGGCGTTCGATCCCGGCGGCCGGTACCTGTATTTCCTCTCGCTGCGCACGTTCGATCCGGTGTACGACAACGTGCAGTTCGAGCTGAGCTTTCCGCGCGCGGCGCGACCTTACCTGATCGCGTTGCAGGCCGACCAGCGCCCGCCGTTCGAGCCCGAACCCAAGGGCATGAAACCGGACGATTCGCGTGCGGGCCAGGACAAGCCGGCGGACAAGGTCGCGGCAGTCCGCGTCGATCTCGATGGAATCGCGCGTCGCGTCGCAGCGTTCCCGGTGCCCGAGGGACGGTTCGACCAGATCGCCGGCGTTGCCGGCGACAAGGTGGTCTGGTCGGTGATGCCGGTTGCAGGCGCGCACGGGCGCGGTGGACACAAGGACCTGCCGGGGCGCCTCGACGTTTTCGACTTCAACACGAAAAAGGCCGAGCTGCTCGTGGACAAGCTCGAGCATTTCGTCGTGTCCGACGACCATGTGACGCTCGTTTTCAAGCACGGCAAGCGGCTGCGCGCCATTCGCGCCGACCGCATGCCCGATCCCCGCGAGCGTGCGCAGCCGGCCGGTGAGGAGCCGTCGCGCAAGAGCGGCTGGATCGATCTCGGCCGCGTCCGCGTGTCCGTCGACCCGCGGCGCGAGTGGCGGCAGATGCTGCACGAGGTGTGGCGACTGCAGCGCGATCAATTCTGGGTGCCCGACATGTCCGGCATCGATTGGCAAGCCGTGTATGCACGCTACGAGCCGCTGCTCGACCGCGTCGCGACGCGAAGCGAACTGTCCGACCTGATCTGGGAAACGCAGGGCGAGCTCGGCACTTCGCACGCGTACGAAGCCGGCGGTGACCATCGGCGGCCGCCACCGGTGACACTCGGTCATCTTGCCGCCGAGCTCGATCTCGCAGACGACGGAGCGAGCTACGAGGTCACGCGAATCGTCGAAGGCGATCCCTGGGACGCCTCGGCGGATTCACCGCTCAATGCAGTCGGCGTGCAGGTACATCCGGGCGAGCGCATCGTCGCCGTCAACGGACAGCCGGTGTCGCGCGAACGCCCGCCGCAGGCGTTGCTCGTGCACCAGGCGAACGCCAAAGTCGAGCTGACGCTTGCCGCGCCGCAGGACGCTGATCGCCGCGAATCTGCATCGGCAGGTCCATCGACGCGCAGTGTCGTTATCACCACGCTCGCGGACGAGATGCCGGCGCGATACCGCGAGTGGGTCGAACGCAACCGCGCGTGGGTGCACGAGCATTCGAATGGCCGCGTCGGCTATCTGCATCTGCCCGACATGATGTCGGCCGGCTTCGCCGAATTTCACCGTTACTTCGGCACCGAATGCGATCGCGACGCGATGATCGTCGACGTTCGCTACAACCGCGGCGGCCATGTATCCCAACTGCTGCTGGAAAAGGTCGCGCGGCGTCGCCTGGGCTACGACCTCACGCGCTGGGGACAGCCGGAGCCGTATCCGATCGAGTCGCCGGCCGGACCGGTCGTCGCGTTGACCAACGAACACGCGGGTTCCGACGGCGACATCTTCTCGCACTGCTTCAAGCTGATGAAGATCGGCAGGCTCGTGGGGACGCGCACGTGGGGAGGCGTCATCGGCATCAATCCTCGGCACAAGCTGGTCGACGGCAGCGAAACGACGCAGCCGGAGTATTCGTTCTGGTTCACCGATGTCGGCTTTGCGGTCGAGAACTACGGAACCGATCCGGAGATCGATGTCGACAATGCGCCGCAGGATGCGGGCGCTGCGCGTGACCGCCAGCTCGAGACGGCGCTCGCGACGGCGCTCGAACTGGCGAATGGCGCGTCGAAACCCGACTTCGGCGAGCGTCCGGTGTTGAGGCGCCAAGCATTGCCACCGCGCAAGGCGAGGGGATAATGGCCGCCGGGGTGCAGAGCTAACGAAGTCGCGCGTCGTATCGGCGCGCGAGTCGATGCACCCGCCGCGCGCTTGCGGGCCGGGCCGAGGCCCGTCCGCAATGGCCGCGTTCACACGGCCATGTCCATCGCAAGACTGCTGCCGCTGGTCCTGTCGATCCTTCTCGGTGCCTCGCATGCCGCAGCGCCGGGACCGGTCGTCGCGTTGAACGTCGCCGGTGTCATCAGCCCGGCAAGCGCCGAATACATCCAGCGCGGACTCGCGCGCGCCGCGAGCGAAGGCGCGCAGCTCGTGGTGCTGACGCTCGACACGCCCGGCGGCCTCGATACGTCGATGCGGCGGATCGTGCAGGACGTGCTCGCCTCGCCGGTGCCCGTCGTCACCTACGTTGCGCCGTCGGGTGCGCGCGCCGCCAGCGCCGGCACGTTCATTCTCTATGCGAGCCACGTCGCAGCCATGGCGCCGGGGACCAACGTAGGCGCCGCGTCGCCGGTGTCGATCGGTCTCGCGCCTACGCCGCCGGCGCCCGCGGATACGGACCGGAAGCGGCCGGCGGACACCCACGAGCGCAAGGCGATGCAGGACGCGGCCGCCTACCTTCGCAGCCTCGCGCAACTGCGCGGTCGCAACGTGGACTGGGGCGAGAAGGCGGTGACCGAAGCCGCAAGCCTGTCGGCGACAGAAGCGAAGGCACAGCGCGTCATTGACCTCGTCGCAAGCGATACGAGCGATCTGCTGAGGCAGCTCGAAGGCCGGCGGATCGCCGTCGCCGGCGGCGAGCGCGTGCTGCAGCTCGCGAATGCGTCGACGATTGCCATCGAGCCGGACTGGCACTTTCGCCTGCTCGCCGTCATCACCGATCCCAGCGTTGCCATGATCCTGATGCTGGTCGGCGTCTATGGGCTGATCTTCGAGCTCGGCAACCCCGGTCTCGTGTTTCCTGGCGTCATGGGCGCGGTGTCGCTGCTGCTCGGCCTGTATGCGCTGCATCTGCTGCCGGTCAACTACGCAGCGCTGGCACTGATGGCGCTCGGACTTGCCTTCATGGTCGGCGAGGTGTTCGTCCCGGCGTACGGGTCACTCGGGATTGGCGGTATCGTGGCGTTCGTCGTGGGGGCCATCATGCTGATCGACACCGACGTGCCCGGCTTCGAAATTCCGTGGGCGTTGATCGCGGTGCTCGCGATCACGACTGCGGCGTTCGTGATCGTCGTCGTGCGGATGGCCGTTCGCGCGCGGGCGCGGCCGGTCGTGAGCGGCGTGTCATCGCTCGTCGGCATCGATGGAGAAATGGTCGAAGATGCGACGGACACCGGCTGGGCGAACTTTCGCGGCGAAACGTGGCAGGTGCGCACGTCGGCGCCCGTCGTGCGCGGCCAGAAGGTGACCGTCGTCGCCGTCGACGGCCTGCTGCTGCGCGTTGCACCGGCTGTCGAGTGATGCGCGGCACCGCGCGGATGGCCGCCAACCTCGGAGATTGACATGGCACTGCTCGGTCCCGGCTTCCTGCTCCTGATTCTCGCCGTTCTCGCGATCTCGTCGCTGCGCGTCCTTCGCGAATACCAGCGCGGCGTCGTGTTCCAGCTCGGACGGTTCTGGAAAGTCAAGGGACCCGGTCTCGTCGTGCTGATTCCGGGCATCCAGCAGATGGTGCGCGTCGAGTTGCGCACCGTCGTGCTCGACGTGCCGAGCCAGGACGTGATTTCGCGCGACAACGTGTCGGTGAAGGTGAACGCCGTCGTCTATTTCCGCGTCGTCGACCCGCAGAAGGCGATCATCGAAGTGGAGAACTTCATGATGGCGACGTCGCAGCTCGCGCAGACGACGCTGCGCTCGGTGCTCGGCAAGCACGATCTCGACGAGATGCTGTCGCAGCGCGAGAAACTGAACATCGACATCCAGCAGACGCTCGATGCGCAGACGCTGTCATGGGGAATCAAGGTCGCGAACGTCGAGATCAAGCACGTCGACATCAACGAGTCGATGATTCGCGCGATCGCCCGGCAGGCCGAAGCGGAGCGCGAGCGTCGCGCGAAAGTAATTCACGCCGAAGGCGAGATGCAGGCGGCGCAGAAGCTGTTCGAGGCTGCCCAGGTCCTTTCCCAGGCACCACTCGCGATTCAGCTGCGCTACCTGGAAACGCTGACGGTGATCGCCGCGGACAAGAATTCGACGATTGTCTTTCCGCTGCCGATGGACATCATCCAGCCGCTGCTTCGGTCGCTGCCAGGCGCCCGAAACGACCCGACTGCAGATCGCTGATCGCTGTCATGATCTCGTCGCGCGTGTTCATGACGAAAGGTCCGTAACCCGCAATCGGCTCGTCGATCGGCGCGCCGGTCAGCACGAGAAAAGTCGCGTCCTCGCCTGCCGCGACGCGAACCTCGGCACCTTCGCGCTCGAACTGTACGACCTGCGGTGCGTTCGCGTCGACCGTGTCATTCACGCGCAGGCTGCCACGCAGCAGCGCGATCGCCGTCGTATGCCCGTCCGGCACCGCGAGATCGACTGCCTTGCCGGCTGCCAGGCGCACGTCCCACACGTTGATGTCGGTGAAGGTCTTCGCGGGACCCTGGTGACCCGCGAACGACCCGGCGATGACGCGAACCTGTCCGGCATCCTCCGGCAACGGCACGTTCGGGATGTCGGCCGCGACGATCGACTGATAGTGCGGCGCGGACATCTTGTCCTTGGCCGGCAGATTGACCCACAGCTGCGCCATTTCCATCGTGCCACCGCGCCGGGTGAACGCGTGCGACTGGAATTCCTCGTGCATCAGACCGGCCGCGGCCGTCATCCATTGCACGTCGCCCGGGCCGATGCGCCCGCCGTTGCCGGCGGAGTCGCGATGCTCGACCTCGCCCTGGTAGACGATCGTCACCGTTTCGAAACCGCGGTGCGGGTGTTCACCGACGCCGCGCGGTTTCTCGGCGGGCGCGAATTCGGCCGGTCCCGCATGATCCAGAAGCAGGAAAGGACTAAGTTGCGTACCCGACGTGTGATACGAAAAAAGGCTACGCACCGGAAAGCCGTCGCCCACCCAGTGGCCGTCGGGACTTCGGTGAACCGCTGTGACCCGCTTCATGCACGCTCCCCGGTCGTCGTCATCCGCAGCACATGAGGCCGCCCACGCGCGGTTGCAAGAGTGGGATATCCCCGGCGGGCCGCCGGGCTCATCGCGCCGCATGCAGCGATCACGCTTCTCCGTCGCGGAACAACTGATAGAGGAGAATCGCGCCGAACGTCGCGGTACCGATCCCGCCCAAGGTGAATCCGCCAAGGCGCAGCGCGAGGTCGCCCGCACCGATCGTCAGCGTAACGGCTGCCGTGACGAGGTTACGCGCGCGTGAGAAATCGACGCGGTTCTGGACCCAGATGCGGCCGCCGGTCGCCGTGATGAGACCGAATACGACGATCGACAGTCCGCCAAGCACGGGTCCGGGAATCGTCATGATGAGCGCGCCAAACTTGGGCGAGAAGCCCAGGATGATCGCGACACACGCGGCAACGACGAACAGCAGCGTCGAGTAGATCTTTGTCACGGCCATCACGCCGATGTTCTCGGCATACGTCGTGACGCCGGTCCCGCCACCCATCCCCGCGACCATCGTGGCGATGCCATCGCCGATGAACGCGCGCCCGAGGTACGGATCGAGGTTGCGGCCGGTCATCGCCGACACGGCCTTCACGTGGCCGAGGTTTTCGGCGACGAGAACCACGGCGACGGGCGCGATCAGTGCCATCGCCTGACCGCTCCACGACGGCGCGGTCAGATGAGGCCACCCGATCCACGCGGCGGCGGCGACACCCGCAAAGTCGATCGGTTTGCCGAGTCCGAGGCCGTTCGTAAACAGCGCGTACAGCAGATAGCCGGCGAGCCCGCCGAGCAGGACCGGCAGGCGTTGCGCGAGCCCGGGTGCGCGCACGGCGATCAACCCCACGGCGACGATCGTGGCGACGCCGATCCACGTGTCGAGGGGCGTCGCGGAAATCCCCTTGACGGCGATCGGTGCGAGATTGAGCCCGATGACCGCCACCACGCTTCCGGTCACGACCGGCGGCATCAGCCGGTCGATCCACCGGTAGCCGATGGCAACGACGATGATGCCGACGATGACGTAGACGACGCCTGCGGCGACGATGCCGCCGAGCGCTACGGAAAGGTTCGCATTCGCACCGGTGCCGGAGTACCCCGTTGCTGCAATGACCACGGCGATGAACGCAAAACTCGATCCGAGGTAGCTCGGCACGCGGCCACCGACCAGCACGAAAAAGATCAGCGTGCCGACGCCCGAAAAGAGGATCGCGACGTTCGGGTCGAATCCCATCAGAAGCGGTGCGAGCACCGTCGCACCGAACATCGCGACGACGTGCTGCAGGCCGAGCGCGAGCGTCTGGCCGGTCGGCAGGCGTTCGTCCGGCGCGATGATGCCCTCCGTTCGCAGCGTCCAGCGCGGAAAGTACGACGTCGGAGAATCGCGCGTCATGAGCATCGTCCCTCGAGGATGAAGACGCGCGCATTGAACACCAGAAACCGCGGCGCGTGTGGCTGGATCGTCGCAAACGGCGGCGCGTGTGGATGGATCGGCGCACCTTAATTCGTCTCCGGGGCGGCGGCCTGCTCTATCCGAGGCGCGTGCAGATGTCCCCGCGACTCGTCGCGCGTTAAAGTCTCGCGAGACCTGAATGCCTGCCCACTGCGTGAGCCCGCTTGCACGACTCGTCCGCGCCGCCGCGTTCGCCGTCATGGCGCTCGCGGCGCCGTTGGCCGTGTGCGCCGCCGACGTACCGAATGTCGCCGTTGCGTCGAACCTGCAATTTGCGATGCCGGAAATCGCCGCCGCGTTCAGGCGCGAAACGGGGCGCGACGTGCGCGTGGCGTTCGGATCGTCCGGCAATCTGCGCCGCCAGATTGCCGAAGGCGCGCCGTTCGAGCTTTTTGTCGCGGCCGACCGTGCCTTCGTCGACGCGCTCGCACGCGAGCAGCGCACCGTCGACGACGGTGTCGTCTACGCGATCGGACGGCTGGCGCTGTTCGTCCCCACCGGTTCGCCGATCGAGGTCGATGCCGAGCTGGCCGGCGTTGCGCGCGCGCTCGCCGACGGCCGTCTGCGGAAGTTCGCGATCGCGAATCCCGAACTCGCACCGTATGGCGAGGCCGCGCGCCAGGTGTTGATGCATGCCGGGCTCTGGAATGCGATGCTGCCGCGCCTCGTGCTCGGGGAGAACATCAGTCAGGCTGCGCAATTCGCCGCAAGCGGCGCTGCGCAGGGCGGCATCATCGCGTATTCGCTGGTGCGGTCGACGACGCTGGCCGGGCGCGGGACCTACGTGCGCCTGCCGGCGACCGCGCACGATCCGCTCGTGCAGAAAATGGTGCTGCTGCGCAATGCGGGCGGCACCGCGCGCGCGCTCTACGCGTTCATGCAAGGCAGCGTGGCCCGGGCGATTCTCGAACGCCATGGCTTCGATAGTCCGGTACAGGCACCGCGCGCCAGCGTCGGCAGCACGACACCGCGCGGCAAATCGTCGATTCGCGGCGGGTGAACATGGACTGGCAGGCACTCACGCTGTCGCTGCGGCTCGCCGCGTGGACCGTGGTCATCCTGCTGCCGGTCGGCATTCTCGTCGGGCGTGCGCTCGCCTGGCGACGCTTCCCGGGCCGGCGCGTGGTGGAGGCGGCGCTTGCGTTGCCGCTGGTGCTGCCGCCGACGGTGCTGGGCTTCTATCTGCTGACGGCGTTCGGCACGCAGTCCGCGCTCGGTCGTGCGTTCGATGCACTGGTCGGTCATCCGCTCGCGTTCAGCTTCGCGGGGCTGCTCGTCGCATCGCTGATCTTCAACCTGCCGTTTGCGATCCAGCCGATGCAGCGCGCATTCGAAGCGATTCCATACGACGTGCGGCCCGCCGCCGCGTGTTGCGGCATGAGCCCGTGGCGCATCTTCGCGCAGATCGAGCTACCGCTCGCATGGCCCGGCATCCTGTCCGCTCTGGTGCTGACCTTCGCACATACGCTCGGCGAATTCGGCGTCGTGCTGATGGTCGGCGGCAACATCCCGGGCGAAACGCGCACGATTGCGATCGCCATCTACGACCGTGTGCAGGCGTTCGACACGTCCGCCGCCGG
>JAICVH010000252.1 GCA_025935435.1 Burkholderiales bacterium | reverse complement strand
TAACGTTGCAAAAACTACAACGCCGACGGGGGCAAGCCTGGATTAGCGCCTTCGCGCTGGTGAGCGCGGTGCCGCTGCAACCACTTGGCAATCCCGATGACGAGGAGGATGCCTGCGATCGGTGCCGTCCAGGTCAGCCAGGCAGCGTGGGCATGAACCCAGTCTGCGATCGCAGTGTCTTCGACGATGAGTTCGCCCGCGACATAACCGAGCAGGCCACCGCCCGCCACGATAAGAATCGGGAAGCGTTCGATCAGGCGCATGATCAGTTGGGCGCCGCCGATCACGAGCGGTACGCTCACGACCAGACCAAATACCAGCAACAGCAGGCTGCCCTTCGCCGCAGCCGCCACACCGAGCACGTTGTCGATGCTCATGACAATGTCCGCGATGATGACCGTGCGCACTGCCGCGAACAGGCGGTCGCTCGCCTGCACTTCGGGACCGCCCTCGCCCTCCTCTTCGGCGATCAACTTGATGCCGATCCAGACGAGCAGCACGCCGCCGATGATCTTCAGCCACGACAGCTTGAGCAGGCTGACCGCGAAGAAGGTCAGGATGATGCGGAGGACGATCGCGCCAATTGCACCCCAGAAGATGCCCCAGCGCCGCTGTTTGGGTGGCAGGTTCCTGCAGGCAAGCGCAATGACGACCGCGTTGTCCCCCGACAACAGGATGTTGATGACGATGATTTCGAGGGCCGCAAGCCAGAACTGCGGCGTGGCGAACTCCATCAGCAGTGCTCCGAGTGCGCGGCGGGAACCGACCGCGCAGCGAGTGGGTAAGAGTTAGAGGACCGAACGCAACAGCGTTCCCATCTCGGCGGGATTGCGTGTCACCTTGATGCCCGCGGCTTCCATCACTTCGAGCTTCTCCTGCGCCGTGCCCTTGCCGCCCGAGATGATCGCACCAGCGTGCCCCATGCGCTTGCCGGGCGGCGCCGTGACGCCTGCGATAAACCCAACGACCGGCTTGCGCATGTTGCTCTTGACCCATTCGGCGGCCGTTTCCTCGTCCGAGCCGCCGATCTCGCCAATCATGACGACTGCGTCGGTGCCGGCATCGTCGTTGAACATCTTCAGCACATCGACGTGCTTGAGCCCGTTGACGGGATCTCCGCCAATGCCAACGGCACTCGATTGACCGAGGCCGAGCTCGGTCAGCTGTCCGACGGCCTCGTACGTCAACGTTCCCGAACGGGATACGACGCCGATACGACCTTTGCGATGAATGTGGCCCGGCATGATGCCGATCTTGATCTCGTCGGGCGTGATGACGCCCGGACAGTTAGGCCCGAGCAGCAGCGTCTTCTTCCCTTGCATCTTGGAGCGGGTGCGGATCATGTCGCGCACCGGGATGCCTTCGGTGATACAGATGACGACGTCGAGCTCGGCATCGACGGCTTCGTCGATCGCCGATGCGGCAAACGGCGGCGGTACGTAGATCACGGACACCGTCGCACCCGTGGCGGCCTTCGCTTCGCGCACCGTCGCGTAAATCGGGATGCCTTCGAAGTCCTCGCCCGGCTTCTTCGGATTCACGCCTGCAACGAAGCAGTTGCGGCCATTCGCATACTCCCGGCAGATGCGCGTGTGGAACTGCCCGGTCTTGCCGGTGATGCCCTGCGTGATCACCTTCGTGTTCTTGTCGACGAGGATGCTCATGCGCGTCGCTCTTTCATGGCTCAGGTGCCTATAAGCGCTCGGATCTTCGCGCGCACTTCCATTAGGATGCTGTCTGAGACGCGACCCTTGCGCTTCGCTCGCCGCGCTCGCCAATCAAAGCTCTTGATCTGATCTGCGAGGATCGCGCTTGGCGGATCTGCTGAAACGATGACCTCGAAAGGATAACCCTTGACTTGAGTGGTCATGGGACAGCAGATCATCATGCTCGTCTTGCCGTTATAAGCAGCCGGTGATAGCACGAGCGCCGGCCGGCGGCCGGCCTGTTCGTGCCCCGCTTGTGGCGAAAACGAGAGCCAGGCGATGTCGCCGGAATCCGGCACGCTCGAACGCGCCGTCACCAAACCTCCCGCCCTCGCGGCGAGTCGTCCTGGACGGGCTGATGCAAGTTACTGCGGCGAATTCCCTTCAAAAGGTCATTCAGTTCGAACCGAACATTGCGCACCGGCTCGATGATGATGCGACCATCCTCCTCGCGAACGTCGACGGGCTGATCGAGTGTCAGTCGCGCAGCCGCGAGCACTTCCGACGGAATGCGGACAGCAGCGCTGTTGCCCCATTTTTTGACTGCGGAAGTCATCGGATGTATCTACGTAGTAGATACAAATGATACTAGCGGCCGCATGCCGCGTCAATTCGGCCGCACGGCTGATTGCGATGCGGTGGTCGCGCCGGCGCGTGCCGCTGCAACGACCTTTTGCGCCGCCTCCGCCATGTCGTTCGCCGTGATGATCGGCAAGCCGGACTGCGCCAGCAGCGCCTTGCCCTCCTGCTCGTTCGTGCCCTTCATCCGCACGACGAGCGGCACTTTCAGCGATACGGCCTTGGACGCCTCGATGATTCCTTGCGCGATCACATCGCAGCGCATGATGCCGCCGAAGATATTGACGAGGATCGCCTTCAGGTCCTTGTTGCGCAGCATGATCTTGAACGCCTCGGTCACCTTTTCGGCCGACGCACCGCCACCCACGTCCAGGAAGTTCGCGGGCTCACCGCCGTAGAGCTTGATGACGTCCATCGTGGCCATCGCAAGGCCCGCGCCGTTCACCAGGCAGCCGATGTTGCCATCGAGCGATATGTACGACAGGTCGAACTTCGACGCTTCGACTTCGGCCGGGTCTTCTTCGTCGAGATCGCGTAACGCGACGATGTCGGGATGGCGAAACATTGCGTTCTGATCGAAGTTGAGCTTCGCGTCGAGCGCAATCAACTTTCCGTCACCGGTGATGATCAGCGGATTGATTTCGGCGAGCGACGCGTCGGTTTCCTCGAACAGTCGATACAACGCCTCGAACATGGTTCTCGCCTGCGGCAGCATCGCGTCGGCGATTCCGATTTTGCGTGCGACGTCGTTCGCCTGCTCGTCGGTGAGGCCCTTTCCCGGATCGATGTAGACCTTGTGGATCCGCTCGGGCGTCTTCGCAGCGACCTCCTCGATATCCATCCCGCCGTCGGCGCTCGCCATCAGCACCACGCGCTGTGATGCGCGATCGACGACCATCGCGGCATACAGCTCTTTCTTGATGTCGGCGCCTTCCTCGATCAGCAACCGGCGTACGGTTTGACCACTTGCGCCCGTCTGGTGCGTGATGAGTTGCATGCCAAGCATCTGCTTGGCGAGCCCGCGCACTTCGTCCACCGAGCGCGCGAGCTTGACGCCGCCGCCCTTGCCGCGACCGCCGGCGTGAATCTGTGCCTTGACCACCCACACCGGGCCACCGAGCGCCTCGGCAGCCTTCACGGCTTCGTCGACGCTGAACGCCGGTATGCCGCGTGGTACGGCAATGCCGTACTTGCGAAACAGTTCCTTGCCCTGGTATTCGTGAATCTTCAACCGACCTCCGGCCTTTACGCGGCGCCGCGGTACCAACGCGGGTAGTACCGGCGTACCGTCTCGCTCGTCGTCTCGAGCGCATGGCACCGATCGAGTTGAAATGGCTTGCCAGCCCCTTCGTCCTCGCGCGCAAGGCCCGCGAACGTTTGCACGGCCGCGGTCGGCAGCGCACCGAGCATGTCCGTGATATGCGTGCAGCCCCGCACGTGACCCATCGCGTCGTGCAGCCGCTTGCGAAACCCTTGCAGCAGATTCATACCGACGAGCACGCGATAATCGGGGCCGATCGCTTCGCAGCCACCGGGGTACGGCACGCGGTCGCTGTGTGCTTCGATGGCGTGCACCGTACCCGCACGATCGATCGTGACCCGCACCCACATGTCGTGGACGGGCTCGCCCGCCGGACGCACGCCGGAAAGCAGCGTCGTATCGTGATCCTTGACGTCGACAAGGCGACCCTCGATATCGAATAGTCCGTCGTCGCGTTGCCAGCCCTCGTACACGATCCGACGGCTGTGTAACCGCCGTCGCGGGCAAGCTGGTGAAGAGAGTGGCATTGACGCTCGTTGCTAAAGGCTCGGAAATAAGGACTGGCAGCTACAATTTGCGTAGCTGCCTGATCGTACGTGATTGTGTCATACCGCAACCCGAGCATCCTAACAACGCTCGCGCTCCGTCCGCGCGACGCGGCCGCAGAT
Organism: Burkholderiales bacterium; assembly: GCA_025935435.1. Lineage (GTDB taxonomy): Bacteria > Pseudomonadota > Gammaproteobacteria > Burkholderiales > Casimicrobiaceae > VBCG01. Next base: position 549 of record JAICVH010000252.1, on the reverse strand, counting down.
GTGCTACAGGTTCGACTTTCGAGCTTGCGCTGAAGCGTGAACGATCCGAACATCCGGCTGGCGGAAGTCGAAATCTCCTTGGGGCACGATTACGAGGACCGGGGAGATTTCCCTAGTGCGTTATCGCATTATCGCGCGGCGGCAGCCCTCGCGCCCACGTATCCACGAACGCATCTCAACGTCGGAAACGCCCTTCGGGGCATGCGCGACTACGCCAATGCGACGGCCGCATTTAAGCTCGCGTTAACCCATGATCCAAGTTACGCGGAAGCGCACTTCAACCTTGGAATCATGCTCGCTGAAGTAGGCGACCGGAGCGGCGCCGAACGCGCTTTGCAGGCAACGCTCGAGTTGCAGCCACAGTTCGCAGCGAAAGTTTTCGATGCCGAGAGCTATCTTCTCTTCGCCTCGGCATTCCGCGAAGACATAGATCCGATTGATTCGGCCGCTCAACCCGCAAGAGTAGGAAGCCTTATCGCGCGATTTGCTGGGACGCCAGTCACATCCTGGTCAAACGACCGCTCGCCCGACCGCGTACTGCGGGTCGCG
>JAICVH010000370.1 GCA_025935435.1 Burkholderiales bacterium | reverse complement strand
GGGCTACTACGCGCACCTGTGGCTGCGCGATGCGCGGGGCGCGTGGCACCTCGCCTACGACGTCGCCGTGCCCGAATCGACATGACGCCACTTCTCGCCTGCGCGCTGACCGTGCCAGCGCACGTAACGGCGTATCACGTTGCGGCGTGACGCTCGTTCCGCGGAATAGCGCACGGTCCGCCGTTGTTTGCCCGCCATCGAGCTGTCGCTGGAGACAACCATGAAGCGCTTTTGCACGGTGCTCGTCGCGATTTCGCTGGCGTTCAGCGCGGTTTCAGTGCACGCGGCCTTTCATCTGTTTCGCATTGATCAGGTGTACTCGAACGCCGACGGGTCCGTCCAGTACGTCGTGATGCGGGAAACCTCGGGTTCGAACTTCGAGAACTTCTGGTCGACCGGCGCGTCGCTCCGCGCAACTGCGACCGGCAGCGCCGCGCAGACGATCGTGTTCACGAGCGACCTGCCCTCGACCGATACTGCGAGTCGCAGCGTGCTGATTGCGACCAGCGGGTTCGCCGCACTCGGTCTCGTGACGCCCGATTACACGATGCCGGCGCAATTCATCCCGCGAGCGGGCGGGACGCTGAATTACGCGAATGGGACCGACCAGATCACGCTGCCGGGATTGCCGACCGATGGCGTGCACGCAGTCGACCGCAACGGCACGCCGGTTCCGGCGACGCCCAGGAATTTTGCGGGCGTCACGGCAACGCTCACTGCGTCGTCGCGCCCCGATCTGGACCAGCATGGATTGACGGGATCGTGGTTCGAAGCGGCCACGGACGGCCAGGGTATCGAGCTCGAGTTCTATCCGGACCTGGTCGGCGCAGGCACGGCGCTCGCGCAGGGCGCGTGGTTCACGTTCGACGGTGCGCCGGTCGGCGGCGTCGATCGGCAGCGCTGGCTGACGTTCGTGGGCAACGCGCAACGGGGTGCGGCGAGCGTCCCGGTGACGATCTATCGCAATGTCGGCGGCAACTTCAATGCACCGCCGATCACGAACGGAACGCCGGTTGGCTCGGGAACACTTGCGTTCACCGACTGCAACAATGCAACGCTCGACTACGCGTTCAACGACGGCAGCGGCCGCACCGGTTCGATTCCGCTCTCGAGATTGACGATGAACGTGACGTGCGTCACCGGCGGAACGCCGCCGACGAACGCCGACTTCGCGCTTTCGGGCAACTGGTACGACGCCGCGACGTCGGGACAGGGCTTCGTGTTCGAGGTGAATCCGCAGTCGCGCGCGCTGTTTCTCACGTGGTACACGTACGCGCCGGGCGGGCAGGCGGCGGGCATTTCCGGCCAGCGCTGGTTCACTGCGCTTGGCACGTTCAATCCGGGCATGCGCACGGTTCCGCTGACGCTTCATGAAACAACGGGCGGGCTTTTCGATCAGCCGACTAATCCCGCGCCGGCGTCGCCCTCGGTCGGGTCGGCGACGGTGAGCTTTGCAAGCTGCAGCAGCGCCTCGCTGCAGTTCAACTTCAATGCGGGCAGCAACGCGGGACGATCCGGAACGATTGCACTGACGCGCATCGGCCGCGTTCCGCCCGGTTGCGTCGACACGATGCCCGGAACGTCGACGCCGCCCGGCACGTGCTCGATGGGCCCATACGGCGAAGGATGCCCGCCCTAGGCGGCTGCCTCAATTCAGGAAACGGAAGTCGACGTCGGGCTTGCGACCCGCGATCACATCGGCGAGGCCGCGCGCGGAACCGCACGCCATGGTCCACCCGAGCGTGCCGTGGCCAGTATTGACGTACAGGTTGCGATAACGCGTCTTGCCGATCAGCGGCGCATTCGAAGGCGTCGCGGGTCGAAGCCCCGTCCAATAACGCACGCTCTCGCGCACCCCGGCGTCGGGGAACAGTTCGAACGTGCGTGCCGTCAGCGCCTCGCAACGCGTCGGATTGAGCGACGTATCCCAGCCGTTCAGCTCCGCCGTCCCGGCCACCCGAAGCCGCTGGCCGAGGCGCGTCAGCACGATCTTCCACGCGAAGTCGGTCAGCGAGACGGTCGGCGCGCCGCGATGGTCGCCGATGTCGATCGTCGCCGAGTAACCCTTGGCCGGATAGACGTTCGCCGGCACGTGAATCGGGGCCAGCAGAAACGGGCTATAGCTGCCGAGCGCCATCACGTACGCGTCGGCCGCGAGCCGCTCGAAGCGCCCGTCGCGAACGACGCGCACGTGCTCGATGCTGTTGCCGGCCGTTGCGAGCGCCTGGATCTCGGTGTCCCACGCAAATCGAACGCCGCGCTCCGCCGCGAGCTGCGCGAGTGCCGTCGTGAAGCGTTGCGCGTCGCCCGATTCATCGGTCGCGGTGAAAATGCCGCCGGCGACCTGGTCGCGGCACTGCGCCAATGCCGGTTCGATCGCGACGCATTGGTCGGGCGTCTTGACGTCGCGGTCGCAACCGAAGTCCCGCATCAGCCCGGCCGCCTCGACGCCGCGCGCGAACTCGTCCGGCTCCGTGTAGAACTGCAGGATGCCGCGCTCGAGCTGGTCGTACTCGATGCCCGTTTCGACGCGCAGCGTCTGCAGGCAATCACGCGAGTAGAGCGCGAGGTTCAAGCACTGGATCGTGTTGTGCCGCGTGCGTGACGGCAGGCATTCGACGAGAAACTGCAGGCCCCAGCGCCACTGGCGCCAGTCGAAACGCGGGCGAAACAGCAACGGCGCATCGTCGCGCGCGAGCCACTTCAGGATCTTGAGCGGCGCGCCTGGATTTGCCCACGGCTCGGCGTACGAAACGGAAATCTGGCCGCCGTTCGCAAACGACGTCTCGAGCGCGGGGCCCGGCTGCCGGTCGACGACGGTGACGTCGTGACCGTCCTGCGCGAGATACCAGGCTGACGTGACCCCGACGACGCCGCCGCCGAGCACGAGGACGCGCATCAGCGCCGGCTCATCGACGAATCGACCGCCGCGACGTCGCGGAGCGCAATGTCACGCCGTGGCGACCACGGGCGCAGGCGAAACCTCTTCCGTCGCCTCGACCGGCACGCACGTGCAGAACAGATTGCGATCGCCGTAGACGTTGTCGACGCGCGCAACGGGCGACCAGTACTTGCCTTCGGCGAGCGATGCGACCGGATACGCGGCCTGGCGACGTGTGTAGCGATGTGGCCAGTCGTCGGCGCATACGGCGCCCGCGGTGTGCGGTGCATGCTTCAGCGGATTGTCGGCGCGATCGAGCGCGCCGGTCTCGATCGCACGCACTTCGTTGCGAATCGAGATCATCGCATCGATGAACCGGTCGACTTCGCCTTTCGATTCGCTCTCGGTCGGCTCGACCATCAGCGTGCCGGCGACCGGGAAACTCATCGTCGGCGCATGAAACCCGTAATCGATCAGGCGCTTCGCGACGTCCTCCACTTCGATCCCGGCGAGCGCCTTCAGCGGCCGCAGATCGAGAATGCATTCATGCGCGACCAGGCCGTCGGGGCCGCTGTAGAGCACCGGGTAATGCGGCGCGAGCCGCTTCGCAATGTAATTCGCCGCAAGGATTGCCGTCTCGGTCGCTGCACGCAAACCGCTCGCGCCCATCAGCGTGATGTACATCCAGGAGATCGGCAGGATCGACGCAGACCCGTGCGGCGCAGCC
>JAICVH010000542.1 GCA_025935435.1 Burkholderiales bacterium | reverse complement strand
TTGCGCGCGACGGCCGCGATCGTCGTGGCGATCAGCGTCTGGATTCGGCTGGTTCTGTTCGCTGCGACGGGACTGCTGCTCGACCCAACGCTCCTGGCGTGGGTGTTGATGCTGCTGCCGGTGATGGTGCTCGGGTTGTGGGTCGGCAATCGGCTGCATCACGCGTTATCAGGCGCCGGCGTGCTGCGCCTGATTGCCGCGCTACTGCTCGGCAACGGCATTACGTTGATCGTTCGCGCGTTCGAAGGGTAGTCATCGAATGCCGCGCGTTCCTCTGCGTCGGTTCGCGCGTCGGTGTCGATCCGCGCCTCGCTGACGCGACGCGCTCCGATCAGCTCTGCGGTCGTTCCAGAAGCAGGCGCTCGATCGCCTGCACGAACTCGCGATCGTCGGGAGTCGTGCGGCTCGCATAGCCCTTGACGGGTTGACCGTTACGGTCGACCAGGTACTTGTAGAAGTTCCATTGCGGCGCGACGCCCGTTGCGGCCGCGAGCGTCGCGAACAGCGGGTTCTCGGAGACCTTCGTCACGCTCGACTTTTCGAACATCGGGAATTGAACGCCGTAGGTCAGCCGGCAGAACTGCGCGATTTCCTGGTTCGTGCCCGGTTCCTGGCCGCCGAAGTCGTTCGACGGGAAACCGACGACGACGAGGCCGCGTCCCTTGTATTTGCGATACAGCGCTTCGAGGCCTTCGTACTGGCCGGTGTACCCGCAATAACTCGCGGTGTTCACGACGAGGAGCACCTTGCCCTGGAACTGGCAAAGCGATTGCGATTCGCCGGTCTGCAGGCGGTTGAACCGATGCCGCAACAACGCGGGGCAATCGGCGGGCATGTCCGCGGCGCCGGACGCATCGCCGCGCGGTACCGGCGCCGGTGCGGTCAACGGGGCGATCGGTGCGGCGGCAGCGACCACCAGCGGACCGACCGCCGTCAGTTGCATCGACGACGCGTACGAGGCGAGCGGCGCATCCAATGCATCGTCGTGCGCATCACCCGTCAAAACGTCCGGATCGTCGCGATGACAGGACAGTCGCGCAAGCGGACCGAGCGCGGCGACGACGCGGTCATCGTCCAACGGTGCAGGGACCGGAAGCAGGTTGCCGCCGCCGTCGTTTGGGATTGGCGCATCGCCCGCCGCATCGTTGCTTGATTCGGACACGACCGCGATGGGCGCGAGCGCCTGGGCAATGAAGTCGTGGCCGGGAACCTCGAACAATGCGAGCACCAGCGCAACGGCGCCGATGCCAGCCAAGGTCACGCCTGCGATCGGCCCCGTGAATTTCACTGTTTGTCCTGGACGGCGGGTTGAGCGGTACGATACCTGTCGAATCGCGCGAGGGTCAATCTAGTGGTTAGTCCGATGAGTCACGACGATATTCCCGATCTCGCCCAGAACATCAGCGCTGTCGAGCGGGAGACCGGGTTGTCGAAGGACGTACTTCGCATGTGGGAACGCCGCTACGGATTTCCAAAGCCGGCGCGAGACGAGAACGGCGAGCGGCAGTACACGGTGGCCGAAACCGAGAAGTTGCGCTCGATCAAGCGGTTGATGGACGTCGGTGTACGTCCCGGCAAGATCATCGGCCTGTCGCTTCCCGAATTGAATGCGCTCGCCGATTCCCGCGCGCCGGCGCGCCGCGCGGCGACGTTGCCTGCGCTCGAGAATGACGTCGTTGCGATGTTGAAAACCCACGATCCATCGCGCCTGCAGCACGCATTCACGCAGTGGCTGATGCGACAAGGTTTGCAGCGCTTCGTTCTCGAAACGATTGCGCCGCTCAACCGTGCCGTCGGCGATGCCTGGATGCGCGGCGAACTGTTCGTGTTCGAGGAACATCTGTATACCGAACTGCTGAAGGCGGCGTTGCGGACGGCGATCAACGCGTTTCCAAGACAGGGCGGCAGCCCTTGCCTGCTGCTGACGACGCTGCCCAACGAGCAGCACGGGCTCGGGCTGTTGATGGTCGAGGCGCTGCTCGCGCCGGAAGGAGCTCTGTGCATTTCGCTCGGTCCACAAACGCCGCTCGACGATGTGCGGCGGGCAGCGGTTGCGCACAAGGCCGACATCGTCGCGCTGTCGTTCTCCGCGGCTTTTCCGCTTCGGCAGGCGACCGACGGTCTCGCCAGTCTGCGTCGGCATCTTCCGGCGTCGATTGCGCTGTGGGCGGGCGGCGACATGACGCGTCGTATTCGCAAGACGCTGTCCGGCGTCGTGCTGCTGCCTGATCTGCCGTCGGCGGTCAGCGCATTGCGAAGCTGGCGGGCGCTGCACGCGCAGTCGGCCTGAAGCGCGGGCGGCGATGTGGACCGCCGTCACGCTGTGGCTTGCGGCCATCGCGGGCGCATCGGTCTACGCGATCGTGGCGTTTCGCTCGATCGCAGCGGGCGACCCGGCGCTGCCGTGGATCGGCGGCGTGTTCCTGCTGTATTTCGGCATCGTGCTGTTTCTGTGCGCTGTTTACTTCACGATCGCGTGGTTGTGGCGGGCGCGTCGTCCACGCGAAGTACGCATCGGCTTGCGCGCGACGCTGCGGCTCGTATGGCGCGAATACCGGACGCTCGCCGGCGCGGCACCGCGCATGATGTTCTACGGCTGGCTGGTACGCGACCCGGCGCCGGCGCGAATCGACACGCCAG
>JAICVH010000406.1 GCA_025935435.1 Burkholderiales bacterium | reverse complement strand
TATTCCTGCGGCATGAGGATCGTCGCGGTGATGATCGGCTCGCGGATTTCCTCGACGCGCGAGAGATCCGGAAGCTTCGATGGATTCTCGATTTCGGCGACGTTGCCGTCGCGCGTCAGCACCTGGTAGACGACGGTCGGCGCAGTCGTCACGAGATCCATGTCGTACTCGCGCTCGAGGCGCTCCTGCACGATGTCCATATGCAGGAGGCCGAGAAACCCGCAGCGGAACCCGAATCCGAGCGCCTGCGACACTTCGGGCTCGTAGCGAAGCGATGCGTCGTTCAGCTTCAGCTTGTCGAGCGCGTCCCGCAGCGCCTCGTACTGGTTCGACTCGACCGGGTAGAGTCCGGCGAACACCTGCGGCTTGACTTCCTTGAATCCAGGCAGCGCCGCAGCCGCCGATCCCGCGACCGTCGTGAGCGTGTCGCCGACCTGCGCCGCCTTCAGCTCCTTGATCCCCGCCGTCACGAAGCCGACGTCGCCAGCGGCGAGCTGCTCGCGAGCGACCGAGCGCGGCGTGAACACGCCGACCTGCTCGCACTGGTAGGTCGCGCCCGACGCCATCAACAGGATCCGATCGCGCGGCTTGAGCGTGCCCTGCATGACGCGCACGAGCATGACCACGCCGACGTAATTGTCGAACCACGCGTCGATCAGCAACGCCTGCAGCGGCGCCGTACGATCGCCCTGCGGCGCAGGCACGCGAGCGATCACCGCCTCGAGAATGTCGTCGACGCCTTCGCCGGTCTTGGCGCTCGCGCGAATGGCATCGACGGCGTCGATGCCGATGATGTCCTCGATCTCCTCGATCACGCGCTCGGGTTCCGCCGAAGGCAGATCGATCTTGTTCAGCACCGGCACGACCTCGACGCCCTGCTCGATCGCCGTGTAACAGTTTGCGACCGTTTGCGCTTCGACCCCCTGCGATGCATCGACGACGAGCAGCGCCCCTTCGCATGCCGCAAGCGACCTCGACACCTCGTAGGCGAAGTCGACGTGACCCGGTGTATCGATCAGGTTCAGCCGATACGTCTCGCCGTTGCGCGCCGTGTACTCGAGCGCGGCGGTCTGCGCCTTGATCGTGATGCCGCGCTCGCGTTCGAGATCCATCGAGTCGAGAACCTGCGCCTCCATCTCGCGCTCGGCGAGCCCGCCACAGCGCTGGATGAAACGATCGGCGAGCGTCGACTTCCCGTGATCGATGTGGGCGATGATCGAGAAGTTGCGGATGTTCTGCATGAACTGGGGCCCGTTGACGCGCGTCGCTACGTGCAAAGTCAAAGGGCACCGATCAAGCGGTGCCCTCGTCGCGCGTGGCGCCAGCGGCTGGCTGCGCGTCCCGCGGCGTCGTCCGGGGGCGCAGCGAAGTAAAACGTTGAATTTTAGCGGAAAGCGCGCTCAGGCGCGACCGCTATTGCGCGCTGGCAAGCGCTTGCGCGACCTGCGCGGCATCGAGGTGGTAGTGACAAAGCTCGCGGCCGTCGAGATCGCCGAGCAGCAGCACCGGCACGCGGTCGCCGAAACGCGCCTCGAGTGCGGGGTCTGCGTCGACGTCGATCTCGTCGACGTGCGCACCCGCCGCGGCGGCGAGCGGCTGCAACGCGTCGCGCATCTGATCGCAGAGATGGCAATACGCGCGGATCAACAGCGTGAGTCGACGATGCGCTTGCGTGTGCGCGGTCATGCGCGCGCAGGCGGCCTCGCGTGCAACGGCGTCAGCGCGGGCCCCTCGAGCACGGCGCCGTCCGCGGCCGCGGGTCGCACTCGCACACCGACGCAGTCATTCGCCGTTGCCGAGCTTCAGCGTCGTGTAGAACGAGTTGTCGCCGCGGCGCATCTGCAGCGTCACCGAAGCGCCCTTCTCGAGCTTGCCGAGAACTTCGTTGACCTGCGCCGCCGACTTCGCTTCGACCGGCGCGCCCTTTTGAATGATCGCGAGGATCACATCGCCGGGCTGCACGTTGCCGCGCACGACGCCGACGACGTCCTCGACCAGCACGCCGCCCGTCTTCAGCTCGAGTTCCTTGCGCTGCTCGTCGGTGAGATCCGACAGCACGAGGCCCATCCGGTTGGGCTTCGCCTTTTCCTTCGGTGTCGGCGATCCGCGGCGCGGCTGCGTTGCTGCAACGTCTTCCTTCATTTCGGCGACCGTCACCGCGATGTCCTTCTGCGCCCCCTTGCGCCAGACGGTCAGCGTGATCTTGGTGCCAGGCCGGATCGCCGTAATGATGCGTGGCAGGTCATTCGACGAACGAACGTCGCGGCCGTCGACCTTGAGAATGATGTCGCCGGTCTCGATTCCGGCCTTCGCCGACGGACCGTCCTTCTCGACGCCGTTCACGAGCGCGCCGTTCGCCTGCTTCAGGCCGAACGCGTCCGCCGATTCCTTCGTCAGCTCCTGGATCTGCACACCGATGCGACCGCGCGTGACGCGACCCTTGTCGCGCAGCTGGCCAACGGCGTTCATCGCGATGTCGATGGGGACTGCGAACGCGAGCCCCATGTAGCCACCGGTGCGCGAGTAGATCAGCGAATTGATGCCGACGACTTCGCCCTTCATGTTGAACAGCGGACCGCCCGAATTGCCGGGGTTGATCGCGACGTCGGTCTGGATGAACGGTACGAGGTTTTCCTGCGGCAGGTCGCGACCTTTCGCGCTGACGATGCCGGCGGTCATCGTGTTCTCGAGGCCGAACGGCTTGCCGATCGCGACGACCCATTCGCCGACCTTGAGCTTGTCGGGATCGCCGATCACCACGCGCGGGAGATCCTTGGCGTCGATCTTCAACAAGGCGACGTCGGTGCGCTTGTCGGTGCCGATCACCTTCGCGATGAACTCACGCTTGTCGGACAGGCGTACGGTCACCTCGTTGGATTCGTCGACGACGTGCGCGTTGGTGACGATGTAACCATCCGCGGAGAAGATGAACCCGGAACCGGTCGATTGCGTCTCGAACTCGCGCTGCTGACCACCCGGACCGCCGCGGGGAATCTGTCCGAATCGACGGAAGAATTCGTAGAACGGATCGTCTTCCGACAGCTCGGGAAAGCGTTGGCGTCGGGCCTTCTGCGTCACGTCGATCGATACGACGGCGGGACCTTGTCGTTCGTAGAGATCGGTGAAATCCGGAAGCAGACCGGGACGCCCCTGGGCGCCAGCAGGCAGCGGCGAGGCGAACAGCGAAAGCGCGACGATGGCCGCGGCGCAAAGCGCGACGACCGGCCTATGGGGCGAGAGCATGAGGATCCTCGGGGAGCGAGACGCCATGTTCATTGGGGTTCGATGGTGGTTCGGGAACGGAATGTATACGATCGAGTTCGCGCAGGGCGGCAAGGGCCGCGGCGTCAGCGATGCGTCACCGAGTGGGCGATCTGGCGGACGGTCGCGCCGGGCGTTTCGCCCAT
>JAICVH010000745.1 GCA_025935435.1 Burkholderiales bacterium | reverse complement strand
CTACATCGACGCGGTGCTGCACCAGCGGCCCGATCGTTCGCGCATCATCGCGCCGCTGATTGCGAAGCACCTCGGCGAGGCGCCGCAGCCGGTCGCCCCCGAAGTGGAGTCGGTCGAAGACTCGGTCGCCGAGTTGCGCGCCGCGCTGCCCGGCCTGATGGCGGACGTGCGCAACGCGCCGACTGATACCTCCGCGCGCGCCGAACTGCGTGGCAAGCTCGCCAGTCTTCGCGACGACGCGGATTTGATCGGCGACGGCGAACTGGTCGCTCAGGCAAATGCCGCACTGAAGGAGATCGACGCCGGACGTGGCGATGCCGCGCTTGCCGCCAGCGTCGATCTGATCGTCGAGACCGGCGCCGCGCCCGCCCCGGCGATATCCGAGGAAACGCAGCGCCTGCTCGCCACCGACGCGAGCACGCTCGACGCCGAGCTCGTCGACATCTACCTGACCGAGGCGGACGAAGTACTGGACACCGTCGACACGAATCGGCGTGTGCTCGAGCACAATCCGGGCGATCGCGAAGCGCTCATCACCGTTCGCCGCCAGTTCCATACGTTGAAGGGCAGCGGCCGGATGGTCGGGTTGACCGAACTCGGCGAGCTCGCGTGGGGCGTCGAGCGCATACATAACCGCCTGCTCGAAGAGGATCGACGCGTAACGCCCGCGGTGATCGCGCTGATCGGCGTCGCGCACACGAGTTTCCGCCAGTGGGTGAAGGAACTGCGCGAAACGGGTCGCTTCGCCACGGACCCGGCGCCATTGAAGGTCGCGCTGCGCGCCGTCGAAAGCGAGTTGCCGGGCGGCGCACCCCCGATGCCGCTGCCGCCCGTACCGGCGTCGACGTCGGTCGCACCGACGCCGATCGAGACCGATCAGCCAATCGGCCCGATCATCACGCGCCCGTCGACACCGGGCACGGAGCCACGCGAAACGTTCGCCCCGTTTGCAACGGAGTCGAATGCGCCGATCAGCTACCCGGCACCCGAAGCGCCCGCTTCATCGGTGCCGAACGATGCGATGGCGACGGGTTCGCTCGTACCCGACCTGGAGCTCGTCGATTTCCCCGAACTCGGCGCGCCGCTCGACGACGGCGATGCGCCCAGCGTCACGGTGATCGAGCAGTCGGTCGACGAGACGATCGACGTCGGCGTGCCGGCCGAGGTACGCGACGTTGCGAAGCCGATGTTGCGCGTCGTCGCCGACAACACGGTGAGCCACGCGCCTGCCGAATCGCGCGCACGCGCGCATGGCGCGGGCCTCACGTTGCTGGCGGATGTCCCGCGAGCGCCGGAACCTCCCGCGCCGCCGGTCGAACCCGAAGACGTCACGGTGGGGTCGGTGACGTTGTCGGGGGCGCTGTGGCGCATCCTGTGCGACGAAGCGGACCAGCACGTCGCCGTGTTGCAGCACGAAGTGTCGGTGCTGCAGTTCGATCCCGAGCACATGCCGGTGATCGCTATGGTGCGTGCGAGCCATACGCTGTGCGGCATTCATCGCACCGGCGGCATCACGCTGATTGCGACGACAGCGCGCGCGCTCGAGCAGGCGCTGCTTGCGCTCGAAGAACGGGGCGCACCGTTCCCGAGCACTGCGCAGCCGGTGCTTGCACG
>JAICVH010000008.1 GCA_025935435.1 Burkholderiales bacterium | reverse complement strand
TTCGACAAGCGCACCGATGGCGCGTGCGCAGCGATCCGTCGCACGTAGTCGGCGACGCGCGTGGCAACGAGCGTCCACGCCTGATCCTTCAGCCAGTCGCCAACGCTTGCGGCGACCAGGCGTTCGTCGTGCGCGTGCGGATGGCGCACCGTCAGGTGAAACAGGTCCGCGACGATCGCCGTGCTGCGCGCAGGATGCAGCGCCAGCGCGAGCTGCTCGCCGCGAAACACGATCGGCGCACCCGATTTCCATTCGCGCGGCATCACGTCGCGGTGTCGCGCCCGCCACTCGTCGAGTGAGCGCACGATCCACGCGGCACGCTCGACGAGTGCCTCCTCGATCGTGCGAAGCGCAATCCAGCGTGGCGCGCGCACGGTGAGTCCGTCGAGGTCGACGCCCATGCCGATCGAGCGGCGCCGCGCGCGAATCAGTCGGTAATCGACGGTCCGTCCTGCGAGCCTGATCCGGCGCGCCTGCGACGGTGCGCGTGCATGTGCGCGAGCGGCGTCGCTCATCGCTTGCGTTCAGGAGGGCCGAGCCGCGCCACTTCGCCCTCGATCCAGTCCTCGACGGCCTGCATCAGTTCCGTCGCGCTTCGCGTGCCCGGCGGGATCGGCTTGCCGACCGACATCGTGATGACGCCGGGCCGCTTGCCCATGACGCCCTTGGGCCACAACCAGCCGGCGTTGTGCGCGATCGGAAGGATCGGCACCTGCATTTCAATGGCGAGCCGCGACGCGCCGGTCTTGTACCGAACGCGCCGGCCGACGGGAATCCGCGTGCCCTCGGGATACAGAATGATCCAGAACCCCTGCGCGAAGCGTTCGCGTCCTTGGCTCGAGATCTGAATCATCGCATCCTGACCCGCCTGGCGGTCAATGGTGATCGGCGACGCGAGCCGGAAAGCCCATCCGAAGAACGGCAATGACAACAGTTCCTTCTTGGCGACGTACGCGAGCGGTGGCAGGTAGCGCGACAGGTACAGCGTCTCCCATGTCGAACTGTGCTTGCACGCGACGATGTGCGGCGTTCGCGGAACGTTTTCGCCACCGATGACACGGCTGTCGATGCCGCAGATCCAGCGCGCCGCCCACAGGTTGATCGCGCACCAGAACGTGATGTAACGGTATCTCGCGACGCGCGGCAGCCACGCGAGCAGCAGGACCGACACTGCGTAGAGCGGCGTGACGATCAGCTGGAACAGCGCGAACGCGAGCGAGCGAAGCGCCGACGCCATGCCTGACGCGCGCCGTCACTCGCCGGCGAGCAGCGCGGACGCCGCGAACGCGAGATCGGGAAAGATCACCGTGTTCTTCGGAAAGCCGCCTTCTCGCAGCGTCTTCTCGCCCTTGCCGGTGAGCACGAGCATCGGCTGCGCGCCGACCGCCTCCGCCGCCTGCAGATCGCGCAATCCGTCGCCGACGCAGGGGACGCCTGCCATGCCCACATTGAAGCGCACGCCGATCTCCTGCAGCATGCCGGCGCGCGGCTTGCGACATTCGCAGCGCGAATCTGCCGTATGCGGACAGAAGAAGACGGCGTCGATGCGTCCGCCGGCGTGCGCGAGCGCCCGGTGCATCTTGTCGTGAATCGCGTTCAGCGTCGCGAAATCGAGCAGGCCGCGGCCGACACCCGACTGGTTGGTCGCGACGACGACGCGGTAGCCGGCGTGGTTCAACCGTGCGATCGCTGCCACGCTGCCGGGTATCGGCCGCCATTCGTCTGGCGCCTTGATGAACTGGTCGCTGTCGTGATTGATGACGCCATCGCGGTCGAGCACGATCAGCCGGGCGGCGCGGGTTGCAAAGACGGCGTCGGAGGCGAACTGGACCATGGCCGTCAGGTGTTTCCCGCGTTGTCGGCGCGACCGCAATGCGCATGCGCGGCAGCCATCGCAGCGCTCACGCCGCGAGCTTGGAGATGTCTGCGACGCGGTTCATCGTCGAAGCGACCCGCGACAGCAGCGCCAGGCGATTCGCGCGGACGGCGTCGTCGTCGACCATCACCATCACGTCGTCGAAGAAGCGGTCGACGACCGGTTTCGCCGACGCGAGCGTGCGCAACGCGCTCGTGTAGTCGCCGCTTGCGCAATGCCGGTCGACTTCCGGCGCGAGCGCCTCGAACGAATGCCACAAATCGCGCTCGGCGCCGTCGGTCAGCCGCGCGACGTCGACGGCTGCAGCTGCTTCGCCGCCGCTCTTTTTCAGAATGTTCACGATGCGCTTGTTCGCCGCCGACAGTGCATCCGCTTCGGGCAGCGCTTCGAACGACTTGACCGCGGCCAGCTGGTCCGGCACGACATCGATGCGCTGCGGCCGCTGCACGAGCACCGCCTCGACCTGATTGGCAGAGTAACCCTGGTCGCGCAGGTGACCGCGCAGACGCTCGTACAGGAAATCGGCAACCTCGTCTGGCACCGCCGCATGGCCCGCGACGCGGTTGAATGCCTGGAATGCGAGGCCGGTCAACCACGGCAGCGGTAGCGGCAGCCGTTTTTCGATCAGGATGCGCAGCACGCCGATCGCCGCCCGACGCAGCCCGAACGGGTCCTTGTCCCCGGTCGGAATCGCGCGGATGCCAAACAGGCCCGCGAGCGCTTCGAGCTTGTCGGCGAGCGCCACGGCTTGCGCGATGGCGGCTTCCGGAAGCGTGTCACCGGCGTGCCGGGGCCAGTAGTGCTGGGCGATCGCATCGGCGACGGCGCCTGCTTCGCCGTCGTGCCGAGCGTAATAGCGCCCCATCGTGCCTTGCAGTTCGGGAAACTCGCCGACCATGTCGGTGACGAGATCCGCTTTGGCGAGCATGGCGGCGCGATCGCACGCATCGTGATCCGCGCCGATGCGCGGGCCGATGTTGCGCGCGAGGAAACGCAGGCGCTCGACGCGATCGCCGAGCGTGCCGAGCTTGTTGTGATAGACGATGCCGGACAGGCGGGCCACGCGCGCCGCAAGCGGCTCACGGCGATCCTGGTCGTAGAAAAAACGCGCGTCGGCAAGCCGTGCGCGCAATACGCGCTCGTTGCCCGCGATGATCGCACTCGCGTCGGACGTCTCGATGTTGCTGACCATCAGGAATCGCGGAAGGAGCGCGCCGCGCGCGTCGGCGAGCGCGAAGTATTTCTGGTTCTGCTGCATCGTGAGGATCAGGCATTCCTGCGGCACGGCGAGGAACGCCTGATCGAACGTTCCGGTGTGAACGATCGGCCATTCGACGAGCGCCGTCACCTCGTCGAGCAATGCAGCGGGCATGATGATGCTGTCGCCGGCAGCGGCCGCCCGCAGCCCGCGTTCGATCGCGTCGCGGCGCTGCGCGAAGTTCGGCAGTACCTTGCCTTCGGCCTCGAGCGTCGGAGCGTACGCATCGGCCGACGCAATCGCGATGTCGTCTCGCGAAAGAAAGCGATGGCCGCTCGTGATGGCGGCGGCGTCGAGTCCGAGCGCCGTCACCGCCACGACCGTGGTGCCGTGCAGCGCTAGCAGCCGATGCGCGGGCCGCACGAACGCGGCGTCGTTGTAATAGCCGCTGCGCCCCGGGTAGCGCATCACCTTGGGAATCGGCAGGCGCTCGAGCGTGACGTCGAGCGCTTCCTGCAGTGCGCGGTCGAGCGCCTGTCCCTTCGCGAGGGTGCGCAGGTACACGTAATCGGCCTTGCCGTCGCTTTGCGTGTAGCGATGGTCCGGTCCGTCCCATACGTCGCGGTCCGCCGTCGCCAGGTGCGATCGACCGAGCGCTGCCAGTTTCTTCATAAGCGCATTCGTCGGCTGACCGTCGGCATCGAACGCCACTTTCGCCGGCATCAGCTTGTCGACGGCCTCGGCGTCCGGCGCGACGCTCCGCGCGCGCGTGATCGCGACGGCGAGCCGTCGCGGGGTCGCGAAAGGCGTGACCGCCGAGTCGTCGCCGACCACACCGCGGTGCCGCAGTTGCGAGGCGAGCGTCTCCGCGAATGCTGTGCCGAGCGTGTTCAGCGCCTTCGGCGGAAGCTCCTCGGTGACCAGTTCGACGACGAGCGTCGCGGTGGCCGGCGCGGCGTCGCTCAAGCTGCGCGCTTCCGTTGCGCATCCGGCAACAGCGGGAAGCCGAGCGCTTCGCGCGCGTCGACGTACGCCTGCGCGACCTGGCGCGACAAGGCGCGAATGCGCGCGATATACGCTGCGCGCTCGGTGACCGAGATCGCACCGCGCGCATCGAGCAGGTTGAACGTGTGCGCCGCCTTCAGGATCATCTCGTAACCGGGCAGCGGCAGCCGCGCATCGAGCAGCCGTTTCGCTTCCGCCTCGAAGAATGCGAACAGTTCGGTCAGCTTCGGCGCGTTCGCGTGCTCGAAGTTGTACGCCGACTGCTCGACCTCGTTCTGGTGGTAGACGTCGCCGTAGGTGAGGACGCGCTCGACGCCGTTCTCCGTATGCGTCGCCCACACGAGGTCGAACACGTTGTCCTTGCCTTGCAGATACATGGCGAGACGCTCGAGACCGTAGGTGATCTCGCCGGTGATCGGATTGCAGTCGAGTCCACCAACCTGCTGGAAGTACGTGAACTGCGTGACCTCCATGCCGTTCAGCCACACCTCCCAACCCAGGCCCCACGCTCCGAGCGTTGGATTCTCCCAGTCGTCCTCGACGAAGCGCACGTCGTTGCGACGGAGGTCGAAGCCGAGTGCGGCGAGCGAACCGAGGTAGCGATCGAGGATGTCGCCGGGCGCCGGCTTCAAGACGACCTGGTACTGGTAGTAATGCGAAAGCCGGTTCGGATTTTCGCCGTAGCGGCCGTCCTTCGGGCGGCGCGACGGCTGCACGTACGCGGCGCGCCACGGCTCGGGGCCGAGAGCACGGAGGAACGTCGCCGTGTGTGACGTGCCTGCGCCGACCTCCATGTCGTACGGTTGCAGCAGCGCGCAGCCTTGCGCATCCCAGAACTGCTGGAGCGCGAGAATGATTTGCTGGAACGTCTGCACGGCACGCGTCGTACGTTGCGGAGAAGGCCGCGATTTTACCGCCTCGCGAGCAGCATGCCGGTGACGATCAGGACGAGCGAGAGCACCAGCACCGGCCAGTCACCCGTTCGCAGATAGGGTGTTGCGCCGTCGCGTCCGGTGACGGTGACTTCGAGTACGCCGGTCGTGAACCATGGCAGGCGGGCGACTTCACGGCCATCATGGCCGATCGACGACGTGATGCCGGTGTTGGTCGCGCGCAGCATCGGGCGCCCGAGTTCGAGCGCGCGCGTCGCCGCAATCTGGTTGTGCTGCAACGCGGCGATCGAGCGGCCGTACCACGCGTCGTTGGTGACGTTGACGAGGATTCCCGCCTCACGTGCGCCGTGGATCAACTCGCTGCCGAACGCGTCCTCGTAACAGATGTTCACCGCCACGCGCTGACCGGCGACGTTCAGCGCCGCCTGCGTCGCGCCGCCGCGCGCCTGGTCGGCGAGTGGAATGTTCAGCACCGAGCGCACGAACCAGCCGATGACCGGTTTCAGCGGGATCGTTTCGCCGAACGGTACCAGGTGGTTCTTCCGGTAGAACTGCAGGTCGCTGTCGCCAAGCGCCACCACGGTGTTGAAATAGCGCTGCTCGTCGCTGCCCGGCTCCGGCGGCAATGCGGTGAAGAGGCCGAGCAGCACGTCGCCGTTACGCGCGCTCGCGATCCGGATCAGCGACAGCAGCACCGTGTCGGGCACTTCGTCGGAGAACATCGGAAACGCGCTCTCCGGCAGCACGACGAGCCGGCCGCGCGTCTGCTCGACGAGGCGCAGGTACCGATCGAATGTCGTCGCGCGAAATTCCGGATCGAACTTGACGTCCTGCAGCACGTTGCCCTGCACGAGCGACACGGCGAGCGGCGCGCCCGACGGTTGCGTCCATTCGATACGCGCGCGCGCGAGGCCGCCTGCGGCGAGCGCCGCGACGCCGGCGACGCAAAGCGCGGCGGCGATCGGCGCGTGACGCGGTAGCGTCTCGACAGCGTAGGCGATCAATGCCGCGGCGACGACGATGACGAGCGTGACCAGATAGACGCCGCCGACCGGCGCGTAAGCCGCAAACCATCCATCGGGCACCGCGCTGTAACCGAGCGCGAGCCACGGAAAGCCCGTGAACAGATAGCTTCGTATCCACTCGGTCAGCGTGAAAGCACCCGCTGCGATGACCAGGCGCGCACCCGATCCCTGTGCCGCGAAGCGGGCGGCAAGCCACCCCGCCGCGGCGGGCCACAGTGCGAGATACGCGACGAGCACGGCGATCGCGACGAACGCGAGCCACGGCGGCATACCGCCGAACTGTTGGATCGCGATGTAGAGCCACGATGCACCCGCGCCGAACAGGCCCGCACCGAATGCGAAGCCGAGCGCCGCAGCGTCGGCTGCAGAAGGCGCGCGCAGCCACTGCCACATCAGAAGCGTCGCCGTTGCGAGTGTCACGCCCCCAACGCCGAAGGGCGCGAACGCGAAAACCGTGCACGCACCGGCTGCCGCCGCCACCAGCAACGGCAACGCACGTGCCGGCGTCATCGGTCGTTCGTTACGACGTGCCGTCATCCGCGCCGGGCAGCGGCGCGACGCGCTCGACCTGCAACGTGTGCAGGCGCCGACTGTCGGCGCGCAGCACGCGGAAGCGGAAGCCGCCGAGCATCGTCATTTCGCCGCGCTTCGGCAGGCGCCCGAACGCCTTCAGGATCAGGCCGCCTACCGTCGCGAACTCCTCGCTCTCGAACGTCGTGCCGAACTGCGCATTGAAATCCTCGATCTCGGTCTGCGCCTTGACGCGGTAACGGCCTCCCGCTTCCGGGATGACGTTGTCCTCGCTCTCGTCGAAATCGTATTCGTCGTCGATGTCGCCGACGATCTGCTCGAGCACGTCCTCGATCGTGACGAGCCCCGAAACCCCGCCGTACTCGTCGACGACGATCGCGATGTGGTTGCGGTTCGCGCGAAACTCGCGCAACAGCACGTTGAGGCGCTTCGATTCGGGCACGAACACCGCGGGCCGCAGCGTCTCGCGCAGGCCGAAGCCCTCCGGGTTGGCGTAGTAGTTGAGCAGCTCCTTCGCGAGCAGGATGCCGATGACGTCGTCCTTCGATTCGCCGATCACCGGGAACCGGGAGTGCTTCGTCTCGACGATCAGCGGCATGAACTCCGGCGGCGCGTCGTCGATCGACACGCAGTCCATCTGCGCGCGCGGGATCATGATGTCGCGTACCGTCGTTTCGGACACCGACAGCACGCCCTCGATCATCGACAGCGCGTCGGCGTCGAGCAGCCGGCGCTCGAACGCGCCGCGCAACAGCGCAATCAGCTCTTCGCGATCCTCCGGCTCGCGCGTCAGGAACGCGGAGAGCCGTTCGAGCAGCGTCGGTTTGTCGTCGGGCGAATCGAAGGGTGCGGACATGCTTCAGCGACGAGGCGCGAGCTCACGCATACGGATTCGCGTAGCCAAGCGTGCGCAGCAATGCGATTTCCCGCGCCTCCATGCGGGCCGCGTCGGCGCCGCGCGCGTGGTCGTAGCCCTGCAGATGCAGCATGCCGTGGATCACCAGGTGCGCGTAATGCGCCGCAAGCGGCTTCTGCTGCGCCCGCGCCTCGTTGCGAACGACTGGCGCGCACAGCACGATGTCGCCTGCAAGCGACGCCCCGCCATCGTACACGAATGTCAGGACGTTGGTCGCGTGGTCACGCCCGCGATAGCGGCGGTTCAGCGTGCGGCCTTCGCGGCCGTCGACGATGCGCAGCGTCACGCGCGCATCGCGTTCGAGCGCTGCACGCATCCATCTGCGCAGCGTGCGCGGTGACGGCAGCGGCGCTGCATCGACCGCGTATTGCAGCGCGAGCACGAGTCGCGGCGCCGGTGCGCCGCTCATGCATTCGCGTCGCGTTCGTAGGCGTCGATGATCTTCTGGACCAGCGGATGGCGGACGACATCGGCGCTCGTGAAGCGCACGAACGCGATGCCGCGCACGCCGCGCAGCACGCGTTCCGCCTCGATCAGCCCGCTCTTCTGACCACGACCGAGATCGATCTGCGTGATGTCGCCGGTGATCACCGCCTTGGTGCCGAAGCCGATGCGCGTCAGGAACATCTTCATCTGCTCGGGCGTCGTGTTCTGCGCCTCGTCGAGAATGATGAACGAATGGTTGAGCGTGCGCCCGCGCATGTACGCGAGTGGCGCGAGTTCGATCGTCTGCCGCTCGAGCAACTTCGCGACCTTGTCGAACCCCATCAGATCGTAGAGCGCGTCGAACAGCGGACGCAGGTACGGGTCGACCTTCTGCGCGAGATCGCCGGGGAGAAAACCGAGGCGTTCGCCAGCTTCGACGGCCGGTCGTACGAGCACGATGCGCTTGACCGCGTCGCGTTCGAGCGCGTCCACTGCGCACGCGACGGCAAGATACGTTTTCCCGGTTCCCGCCGGGCCGATGCCGAAGCTGATGTCGTGCGCCTGGATCGCTTCGAGATACGCGACCTGATTCGGCGTGCGGCCATGCAGGTCTGCGCGCCGCGTGCGCAGCAGCGGCCCGCCTTCGATCGCAGGGCTGTCGATCGCAGCGGCGGACGATGCCTGCTCGCGCTCGCTGGGCGCGGCGCGCGGCGCCAGCGCGGCAATCTCGACGAGTCCGAGCTGGATGTCGTCGACGGACAGCGGCTTCGCGGCCGCTGTATAGAAGCGCGTGAGCGCGTCACGGCCCTGGGCAACCTGCGCCGGCGCACCGCTGATGCTGAAGTCGGCGCTGCGCCGCGCGATGGTGACGTCGAGCGCCGCCTCGATCTGGCGCAGATTCGCGTCGAGCGGCCCGCACAGGTTCGCCAGCGCACGGTTGTCGACCGGCGAAAGCGAGAGCGTCTCGGTCTCGCGGGGGCCGCGCGCGACCGCCGCATCCGCGAACGCTGGCGCGGCGCGCGCTGCCGCGCGCCGCGGCGGGGGCATCAAACCGCCTGGCGGACGATCGGCGCCTTTTGCGCTTCGTCCAGAAGCGACGCCATTTCCGCGAGGTGCGCCTTCGCTTCGGCCGACAACTGGCGCACTGGCGCGGCAGCGAGTTCGGCGCGCAGCCGCACCACATCGGCGCGGAACAGCGCGCGCGCATCGGCGGGCATCGAGCCGGTCGGCTTCAGCAGCGCAGTAGCCACATGCGTCGCGTACTCGCGCTGGAGGTTGCGCCGGAACAGCGTGATCTCCTTGCCGGTCTTCAACTCGCTCCACACGGCGTTGTGCAGCGTCGCATAGAGTTCGGAGAGTTTCAGCGCCTGCTTCGGGTCATCGACCTTCGCCGCGTTGTTCAGCAGGCGCTGCGCAATCGCCGGGCTCATCAGCGTATCCAGCACGCCGCGTTGCAGGCCGAGCACCTGCTGGTCGATCGGCAGATCGAGCGGCGGCGCGGGACGCCCGAGTTCCTGCGCGTCCTCGATGTCGAACGACGACACGGTCATCCGCCGCAGGAACGCCGGCGAGAAGTTGAAGCTGTCGGTGGACAGCACTTCGGCCGCCAGCATGTTGAGCGCAGCGCGTTGCTTGGTCGCGTCGATGGGCATCAGCGGCTGCCGGCCGCTGCCGGCACGGTCGCGCAGCGTCGTCAGGCCGCCGACGTACTTCGATGCGTAGACGGCGCCCTGACCGGCCTCGTTCAGACCGCGCGTGAAATTGCGCCGGAGCACCGAGTATGTGTCGCCGGGCCGGAGTTCGAGATGCTCGGTGCGTTGCCACAGCTCGCGTACGAGCGCGAGCCGCTTCCTTGCGTACGCCAGCGGATCGCTGCCGAGGTCGAGCTGGTTTACCGCCGGGTCGACGGCGAAGAAAGCGACATCCTCGTCGGTCGAGAACGCGAGCCACGGATCGCTCGAGCGCGCGGCGATCCG
Source organism: Burkholderiales bacterium (assembly GCA_025935435.1). Lineage (GTDB taxonomy): Bacteria > Pseudomonadota > Gammaproteobacteria > Burkholderiales > Casimicrobiaceae > VBCG01. Next base: position 6,544 of record JAICVH010000008.1, on the reverse strand, counting down.
CTGCAATTCAGCGGGCTCCTGCTCGACGGGGATGTCCTTGTACGCGTACTCGATCGCCCAGTAATCGTACGGGCCGAGCGTCGACATCTGATATTCGCCCTGCTTCTCGCCGCGTACCGCAAGGTTCCAAGGGTTGTATTCCATCACCGAGCCCGAGATGCCATGCTTGGTGGTGAAGTCGGCGTCCTCGAGCTGCATGTCGGTGTAGACGGTCGACGCGCGGAAATTGTGCCGCAGCCCGAGCGTATGTCCGACCTCGTGCATCGTCACGTTCTTCAGGAACAGGTCGACGAAGCGGTCGACATCGGGGCTGTCCGCATCGAGAACACCGCGCGCCTCGAGCAGCGACAGGCCGAACGCCGCTTCCTCGGTCGCCGCATCGTCGTACGTGCAGAACTGCGCGTTGTTCTTCGCGTCGGCATGCGCCTGCGAAAGCGCGGCGAATGCATCCTTGCGCGGCGGCAGGTATTCGTGCCGCAGGTTGCGAACGACACGCACGTTGTTGGCGTCGATGCCGATGTCGGCGTCGAGAATTTCACCGGTGCGCGGATCGACGACCGAAGGGCCGATCGCGCCGTACGACGTCTTGGCGACCGTCTGCCAGCGGACGGATGCGTGGCGGATGTCCGACGTGTCGAAGTCCGCGTTGTCAGGCTGATTCTCGACGCGAATGGCGTCCTTGAAGCCGATGCGCTCGAACGCCTTGTTCCACTCCAGGATGCCCTGCTTGATCGGCTCGCGATAGCGGACCGGGATGTTGCGATCGAGCCAGAATACGATCGGCTGCCTGGGCTCCGACAGCTCTGCGGACGGATCCTTCTTTTCGAGGCGCCAACGATTGGCGTAGCGCTGCACGGGCACGCGCGGTATGTCGGACGTGAAATCCAGCACTTCCGTCGTGAAGTAGCCGACGCGCTCGTCCGCAGGGCGAGCGTGCATCGGTACGTCGGGCAGCTTTGCAAACGTATAGTGATAGCCGAGGAACAGGCTGCGCACATCCGGCAGCGTGATCGGCGGTGATGGCAGCGTCGATGGGCCGGGCGTGGGTGGCGGCAGCACCAGCCGCGACAGTGCGTAGTGCGCCGACACTTCGATCGTGACGTCGTCGGATTGCGTGCGCGTCGTGCCGATCGACGAGTTGCGCGAGTCGAAACCGTACGGTTGCCGATACGAGCGTTCGAGCATCGATGCGGCGGCAGGCAGATCGGCAAGCAACAGCGCGTTTGCGTCGATCAGCACCGACTTGCGTTCCGGATGTGGCTGCGACGCGATCGGCGCCACGGCGAGCAGGCTGTCCGAGAATCCGGCCGCGACGGCGTGCGCTTCCGGCGTGCCGGCCTTCGCCGTGTACTTGACGTTCTTGGCGATCAGCTGGACGTTGTGGCCGTGCTTGTGAAAGGTGACGATCTGCGCGATGCCGATCGGGTAGGTCATCGCGCCGCCGAAGATCCGTGATTCGCCGATGCCCTGGTTCAGCGCCGATTTGAAGAAGAACGGGTGGTCGAACTGATCCGGGTCGAGCTCGATCCACAGCTTGTCGTCCTTGCGCCACAGCGTGAAGAGGCCCTTGGACTCCTGCGCATCCTTGACGACATCGGCGAACGGCTTCGACGACTGCGCGGCCTGTGCGGCAGCGGCGGCTGCGGCAGCGACGGCCGTCGTATTGGCGGATGGCCGCACGGCGCCGGGTGCGCTGTCGCGCGGTCCGTTGGCATTGGCGGGCTGCGTGTCGTTGGCGGCGGCGTGTGCCGCGGCTGCGGCGATCGCGGCCGTCTCGGACGGATTGGCGGCGTCCGCGCGCGGAATGCTGGCGCAGCCGGACATCAGGAGCGGGGCGAGCGGTGCAAGCGCCAGCGCGACTCGGGACAGGCGGAAGTACGACATGAACGTGTTATCTCCAGGACGACAAAGGTCTTCGGCGGGCGCCAGCGGCGGCCCGTGAAAACCGGTCACGCGTGTGCTGTGCAGAGCTCGCCGCGTAGTGAATGCGGCAATGCCGCCGTAATGTCGACGTCGACATAGTTGTCGATCGACGCCGCGTCGCCTGCGAAGTTGACGACGCGGTTATTGTCGGTGCGCGCGGCCAGTTCGCGCGAATTCTTGACGGCGTGGCCCGTGACGAGCACGCGCTGGCGTGATCCCACCATCGCTTCGCTGTAATGCCGGTATTGCCGGTCGAGCAGCGTCTGCAGCCGCGCGAGCCGCGCCTGCCTGACGTCGGCCGGAACCTGGTTCGGCAACTCGGCCGCCGCCGTCCCAGGACGCGCACTGTACGCAAAACTGAACGCGCCGTCGAAGCGGATCGCCTCGACCAGCGCCAGCGTCGCCTCGAAGTCGGCGTCGGTCTCGCCCGGGAAGCCGACGATGAAATCGGACGTGAGCGAGAGGTCCGGACGCGCCGCACGCAGCCTGCGCACGATCGACTTGTACTCGAGGACCGTGTAACCGCGCTTCATCGCGGCCAGCACGCGATCGGAACCCGACTGCACGGGCAGATGCAGATGTGACACGAGCTTTTCGACGGTCGCGTAAGCGTCGATCAGCCGCGCATTCATTTCGCGCGGGTGCGACGTCGTGTAGCGGATGCGCTCGATGCCGGGAATCGCGGCCGCGTATTCGATCAGCTGCGCGAGGTCGGCGACTTCGCCCGCAACGCCGGTCGGTCCGCGGTAGGCATTGACGTTCTGCCCGAGCAACGTCACTTCGCGCACGCCCGAAAGCGCGAGGTCGGCGATGTCCGTCAGCACGTCGTCGAACGGCCGCGACACTTCCTCGCCGCGCGTGTACGGAACGACGCAGAACGTGCAGTACTTGCTGCAGCCCTCCATGATCGAGAGGAACGCGCTCGCGCCTTCGACACGCGGCGGCGGCAGGTGATCGAACTTTTCGATTTCGGGAAACGAAATGTCGACCTGCGGAACGCCCGACGCGCGGCGCGCCGCGAGCATCGCGGGCAGCCGGTGCAGCGTCTGCGGCCCGAACACGACGTCGACGTACGGCGCGCGGCGGACGATCGACGCGCCTTCCTGCGACGCGACGCAGCCGCCGACGCCGATGATGACCTCCGGCCGCGCCGCCTTGAGCGCGCGGACGCGGCCGAGATCGTGGAATACGCGCTCCTGCGCCTTCTCGCGCACCGAGCACGTGTTGAACAGGATCACGTCCGCGTCTTCGGGGCGGTCGGTGCGGGCGAGACCTTCGGAGGCGGCGAGCACGTCGGCCATGCGGTCCGAGTCGTACTCGTTCATCTGGCAGCCGAACGTACGAATGAAAAGCTTTCGGGCCACTTGCGGCGTTTCGAAAAGGGTCGGGAGTATATCAAACGGTTGTAGAATGACCGGCGCAGGTGTCCGCCGGGCGGTCGCGTAACGCTGTCCGGCGGGTGAAACGGGAACGCGGTGCAAGACCGCGGCTGCCCCCGCAACGGTAAGCCGGTTCGCCGGCGAGCCCGGAGACCGGCCTGCCCTCGGACCTCCGCGACGCCGCGGCGTTCGATGCGAAATGCGACGCGGGGTTCCGTTGCGCTCGGTGCCTAACGCGCGTGCGCCATCTTTTTCGCGCTTCCGGCATCGGGCGAGGCCGATCGTCCGTCGTCGCGCCGATCAATCGCCGTGCGGGGTCCCCACGGCATGCGCGGACGGTCCTGCTGTGTCCCCTTCCTTCGATGTGCGGTTGCCAGCCGGCGCGCTGCTGTTCGCGCTCGTCGTTCACGACGCGCTCGCGCAGGCCCGGCCGGCCGACGTACCGCTGCTGCTCGATCCCGTCGTGGTGACCGCCGCCCGCTCGCCGCAGCGCCTGATCGACCTCGTCGCCGATGTGACGGTCATCGACGCCGATGACATTGCGCGCGGGGGCATCCAGGGTCTGGTTGCACTGCTTGCGCGACAGCCGGGCGTCGAGGTCAGCCAGAACGGCGGTCCCGGTGCCACCGCAGGCGTTTTCTTGCGGGGCGCGAATGCCGCGCAGACGCTGGTGCTCGTCGATGGCGTGCGCATCGCGTCGGCGTCGAGCGGCGCAGCTGCGCTCGAAGCGATTCCACCCGAGCAGATCGAGCGAATCGAGATCCTCCGCGGGCCGGCGTCGAGTCTTTACGGATCCGATGCGATCGGCGGCGTCATCCAGGTGTTCACGCGCCGCGGCGCGACGGGCGTGCGGGCGAATGCCAGCGCGACGTTCGGTACCTACGCAACAGCATCGGCGGCAGCGGGCATCGCCGGCGGCAGCGATACGGCACGCGGCGCGTTGCACGTGGCCGGACGGCGCAGCGACGGCTTCAACGCCATCGTGAACCCGGCGAACTTCGCGTACGACGCCGATCGCGACGGCTATCGCAACGCGAGCGTCACCGCGCAGGGTGAAATACGGTTTGCGACGACCAATACGTTCTCGCTGCAGTACTTCCGCAGCCGCCTCGACAATCAATACGATGCCGGCGATGCGTTCGACGATCGTACGCTGACGACGCTCGAAAGCTGGGAGGCGGCGCTCGACAGCCGGCTCGCGGCGACCTGGACGTCGCGGCTGTCGGCGGGCGAAGGCGGCGACCGGTCGATTTCGACGTCGGCGTTCGGCAGGTTTCCATTCCGGACGCGACAGCGGCAATACGCGTGGCAGAACGACGTCACACTGCCGGCGGGTGCGATGACCGTCGCAGTCGAGCGTCGCGAGGAACGCGTCGACGCGGAACCGCGGTTCGCCGTCACCAGGCGCGATACCGATTCGGCGACGGGTATCTATCGACTCGAAAGCGGTCAGCACGCGCTCCAGGCGAACGTGCGGCACGATGAATCGAACCAGTTCGGCGGCCGAACGACAGGCGGGATCGCGTGGGGTTATCGCGTTGCACCCGGATGGCGCGTCACCGCCAGCGCCGGCACGGCGTTTCGTGCGCCGACCTTCAACGATCTGTACTTTCCGGGATTCTCGAACAAGGAGCTGCGTCCCGAGACGTCGCGCAACGTCGAAGCCGGCGTGCATGCCAGCGGCTGGGCCGGTGCTGCGTATTGGCAGGCGCGCGCCGTCGCCTATCGCAATCGCGTTCGCGACCTCATCGTGTTCGGCTGTGACGCCGATTTCGTGTGCCGTCCCGACAACGTCGCGTCCGCGACGCTCGAGGGCGTGACGCTGACGGCCGACGTATTGCGTGACGACGCGTCGCTGCACGCGTCGATCGACCTGCAATCGCCGAAGGATGCGAACAGCGGCCGGTTGCTGCCGCGGCGCGCGCGTCGCCATGCCGCGCTGTCGGTCTCGCGGCCTTTCGGGCCGGCGCGCGCGATCGCGGAAGTCGTCGCGTCGTCAGAGCGTTTCGATGACGCGGGGAATCTGCGGCGGCTCGGCGGGTACGCACTGCTGAACCTCGCGGTCGAATGGGCGATCGATTCGCGGACGACGGTCTTCGTGCGCGGCGACAATGTGTTCGGTCGCGACTACGCGCTCGCCGCGGATTTCGCGACGGGCGGCGCCAGGGTATCCGCGGGCGTGCGGTGGCGCCTGTGAACCGACGGCAACGAACGCTGCGGTGGTTCGCCGGAGCGATCGCCGCAGCGCTCGCGGCGTCGGTCCATGCGCAGTTCAGCGTTACGGATGACACCGGTGCCCGCGTGACGCTCGCTTCGCCCGCGCAGCGGATCGTCGCGCTTGCGCCGCACGCGACTGAACTGGTGTTCGCGGCGGGCGCGGGCGCGTCGATCGTCGGCGTCGTTGCCGGGTCGGATTATCCGGCCGGCGCGGCGCGCTTGCCCATCGTCGGTGACGCGGCGGCGCTCGATCTCGAGCGCATCGTCTTGCTCGCGCCCGACCTGATCGTGACGTGGCCGTGGACGGTGCCCGCGCAGGTCGAGCGCCTGCGTGCGCGCGGAATTGCCGTATTCGAGGCGGACCCCCGTACGGCGAACGGCATCGCTGACGACATCGAACGCATCGGCGTCATCACCGGTCACGACGCGGCCGCTCGCGCCGCGGCGGCTGCGTTTCGCAAACGGCTCGCGGAGGCGACGCGCGGTCACGCCGAAATGCCGCGGCTACGCGTTTTCTATCAGGTGTCGGACGTGCCGCTGTTCACCCTCGGCGGCCGGCATCTCGTCAGCGATGCGCTGCTGCGATGCGGCGGACAAAACGTTTTCTCGGCGCTGACGATTCCGGCGCCGCAGGTCAACGTCGAAGCCGTGCTCGCAGCCGACCCGCAGGTGATCGTCGCCGGAACGAAGGCCGCGGAGCGGCCGGCGTGGCTCGATCGATGGCGGCAGTGGCCGGACCTCGATGCGGTGCGGCGAGGCGCGTTGTATACAGTCGATGCGGACCTGCTGCATCGGCCGGGACCACGCTTCGTCGACGGCGTGGCGCAGCTTTGTGACGCGCTCGCCCGCGCACGTCAGGCCCTTCGCTGATCGCAAAACTTGCGGAGCACTTTGGGGTCGGGGGGACAAGGCGCCGGTTTTTTGTGTCAGAGTCGATGTTTTTTTTGGGGGGTCTTGTTGCTCCGGCCCCCGAGCGTGCGCGGCCGGATACACCGACCCCGCAGTCGCATACCGAGTACAAGGCC
>JAICVH010000287.1 GCA_025935435.1 Burkholderiales bacterium | reverse complement strand
TATCGGATCGGCTCGCGCCGCGAGGACCTGACGCTCGACACGCGCGACAGTGCGCCGGGCATGCCGAAATGCCAGGTCGTGGACGAGGCGTTCACCTGGGACGACGATCGCGCGCCGCATACGCTGTGCAAGGACAGCGTCATCTACGAGTTGCACGTGAAGGGCTACACGAAGCTGCATCCTCACATTCCGCCGCAGTTGCGCGGCACGTATGCGGGGCTCGCCACAGCCCCGGTCATCGATCACCTCCGCAGGCTGGGCGTCACCGCGATCGAGCTGATGCCGATTCACGCCTTCGTCGATGACAAGCGATTGGTCGACCACGGCCTGCGCAACTACTGGGGTTACAACAGCATCGGTTTCTTTGCCCCCGACACGCGCTATTCAGCGACCGGCGCGCTCGGCGAATTCAAGACGATGGTGAGGACGCTGCATGCAGCGGGGATCGAAGTGATCCTCGACGTTGTCTACAACCACACCGGCGAGGGCAATCAGCTCGGACCGACGCTCTCGTTCCGCGGCATCGACAATGCCGTTTATTACCGACTTGCCGACGAGCCGCGCCATTACATCGACTACACGGGTACCGGCAATACGACCAACACGCGGCATCCGGCGGTGCTGCGCCTCATCTTCGACAGCCTGCGGTACTGGGTGACGGAGATGCACGTGGACGGCTTCCGTTTCGATCTCGCGTCGACGCTCGCGCGCGAAGCGCATGCCTTCGATCCGTTCGGCTCGTTTCTCGACATAGCTCGGCAGGACCCCGTGCTATCGCAGGTCAAGCTCATTGCCGAACCCTGGGATGTGGGCGAAGGCGGTTACCAGGTCGGCAACTTCCCGCCCGGCTGGTCCGACTGGAACGGCCGCTATCGCGACGCGGTCCGTGCGTACTGGAAAGGCGACGGGGGTCTCGTCGCGGAACTCGCGTCGCGGCTGTCCGGCTCGAGTGACCTGTTCGCAGGCGGTGGACGCTCGCCCTCGGCAAGCGTCAATTTCGTCACTGCGCACGACGGCTTTACGTTGCGCGATCTGGTCAGCTACAACGAGAAGCACAACGAGGCAAACCAGGAAGGCAACCGTGACGGCGAGTCGCACAACCTGAGCTGGAACTGCGGCGTCGAAGGCGACACCGACGATCCTGCGATCCTCGCGCTGCGTGCCCGGCAGCAGCGTAACTTCATCGCGACGCTGTTTTTCTCGCAGGGCGTACCGATGCTGCTCGCGGGTGACGAGATGGGCCGCACGCAGCGCGGGAACAACAACGGCTATTGCCAGGACAACGAGTTGGGGTGGGTCGACTGGACGCTCGACGATGCGCAACGTCGGTTGCTGGACTTCACGGCGCGCATGATCGACTTGCGCAATCGCCATCCGCTTTTCCGCCGCCGGACGTTCTTCCGCGGTCGTGGCCGGCGCGACACTGACGCTGCCGACATCCTGTGGCTGAATCCCGACGGTCGGGAAATGACGGACGCCGAGTGGACGCAGTCGTTCGCACGTTGCCTGGGAGCGCACTTGTCGGGCCATGGCGTCGACGAGCGTGACAAGTTCGGGAAACCCGTCACCGACGAGGACGTGATGCTGCTTCTGAACGCGCACGACGACGTCATCCCGTTCCGGCTTCCGACGGGCTCGTCGAACGATTGGGTCGTTGCGGTCGACACGTCGTCGGAGAACGGCACGCCAGGCACGACGGAATTTGCGCCCGGGACCGAATATCCGTTGCAGGGTCGTTCGCTCGTGCTGCTGACCAGCGCGCGCAAATGAAGCGCACGCATCGGATGCCGTTCGGCGCGAATGTCACCGCGCAGGGCGTCGACTTCCGCCTGTGGGCGCCGGCAGCACGCGATGTCGAGGTCGGTCTCGGCGACGAGCTCTCGTCGGCCGATTGGCATCTCTTGCATGCGCGCGGCGACGGCTGGTTCTCGACCACCATCACGCACGCGCGAGCTGGATCGCGCTATCGGTTCCGGATCGATCGACGTAACGTCGTGCCGGATCCCGCGTCTCGCTTCAATCCCGGCGACGTGCACGGTACGAGCGAAGTGGTCGATCCGGCGGCGTACGAGTGGGACGACAGCCAATGGCGCGGCCGGCCTTGGCATGAAGCGGTGATCTACGAGATCCACGTCGGTACATTCACTTCGGGCGGCACATTCGAAGACGTGATTGCCAAGCTCGACGATCTCGTCGCTCTGGGTGTCACCTGCATCGAGCTGATGCCCGTTGCCGATTTCCCGGGCCGGTGGAATTGGGGCTATGACGGCGCGCTGCTGTTCGCGCCCGACGCGACCTACGGCCATCCGGATCATCTCAAGGCTTTGGTAGCGGCGGCGCATCGACGGGGCCTCATGGTGCTGCTCGACGTCGTGTACAACCACTTCGGACCCGAAGGCAACTACCTGCACGTTTACGCGCCGCAGTTTTTCACCGAGCGGCATCACACGCCCTGGGGCGCGGCGATCAATTTCGACGGTGCGGATGCGGGGCACGTGCGGAGCTTCTTCGTCCACAACGCGCTCTACTGGCTCGAGGAATATCGCTTCGACGGGTTGCGGTTCGATGCCGTCCACGCCATCGTCGACGATTCGGCGCCCGATATCCTCACCGAGATCGCGAGTGCCGTACGTGACGGGCCTGCACGCGAGCGCGCGATTCACCTGGTTCTCGAGAACGACCACAACGACGCGGCGCGGCTGGTGCGCGACGTCGATGCGCGTCCGCGTCAGTACACGGCACAGTGGAACGACGATATCCATCACGTGCTGCATCACGTGCTGACCGGCGAGAGCGACGGCTACTACAGCGACTACCTGAGCAGGCCGTTGCAACATCTCGGTCGGTGTCTCGCGGAGGGATTCGCGTACCAAGGCGAAGCGTCGCAGTGGCGAGACGGTGCAATACGGGGTAAGCCGAGCAGCGACCTCCCACCGACGGCCTTCGTCGCCTTCCTGCAGAACCACGATCAAGTGGGCAATCGCGCGTTCGGCGAACGCTTGCACACGCTCACGACGCAGCGTGCGCTCGAAGCGGCAGTTGCAATCCTGCTGCTCGCACCGTCGCCGCCGTTGCTGTTCATGGGCGAGGAGTTCGCGGCCGGAACTCCGTTCCAGTTTTTTTGCGACTTCGAGCCCGAACTCGCCGCCGCAGTCGTGCGGGGTCGACGCGAGGAATTCAAGCGCTTTGCGCGCTTTGCAGATCCGAACGAAGCCGCGCGCATTCCGGATCCCGGCGCAAAAACGACGTTTTTGCGCAGCAAGCTGGATTGGGATTCCATCACGCGCCCCCCGCACGTGGCATCGCGTAATTATTACCAACGTTTGCTCGCGCTTAGACAGCGAGAGATCGTTCCGCTGATTCCGTCGATCCAACACGAAGGGCGTACGTGGCGGGTCCACGGCGAGCATGGACTGCGCGTGCACTGGCCCATGGCAAGCGGGACGGTGCTCACCATGGAGGCGAACCTCGGCGATGAGGCCGCACTCGACATCAGTGACGCTGTGCGCAAGCGCGTGATATTTGCGACGACCGGTGTCGACGACGATGTGCGCACGTTGCCCGCGTGGTCGGTCGTGGTTGCGATTTCGGAAGGCGCCGGGCGACGCGATGGGCGTTGAAGCAACAGGACGCGGGCGAGCATGACTGACCCAATCGACCTCGACGCGCTTTGCGCTCAGTGGGGTGTGGAAACCGCGTACTCGGACATCTGGGGACAGCGCCATTCAGTACCCGACTCGACGAAGCGCGCCGTACTGCACGCGATCGGAGCATTGAGGGAGGGTGGCCTGGCGCAACCCGCGCCGGTTCTCATCGCGGAACCAACTCAGCCCACCGCGCCGGCGCATTGCTTCGATGGTCCCGACGATGACGCGCACGAGCGCATGTTCGGCCCTGCCGTGCAGCTCTATGCATTGCGCTCCAACCGCAATTGGGGCATTGGCGATTTCACCGATCTTCAGCATCTCGCACAAACGGCGGCGGCGAACGGCGCCGACCTGGTCGGCGTCAATCCGCTGCACGCCCTGTTCTGGAATCGACCCGCTGATTCGAGCCCCTACAGTCCATCAAACCGGGCAATGCTGAATCCGCTGTACATCGACATCGAAGCGATCGACGAATTCGCGTCGTGCGCGCCGGCACGCGAGCGCGTGTCGTCGCGAGCGTTTCAGGCTCGCCTTGGCGCGCTGCGCGCCGCTTCGCTCGTGGACTATCCGGGCGTTGCAGCGCTGAAGCACGAGATCCTGGAGCTGCTGTACCGTCACTTTTGCGATCACGTTC
>JAICVH010000648.1 GCA_025935435.1 Burkholderiales bacterium | reverse complement strand
AGCAAAAGTCTCAAAATGTCCGCCGGCGTTATCGCATGTTCGCCGACCGATCGTCAACCAGCACGTTCAATCAAGGGCTTACGAGGCGCTGCGCAGGGTCGCCGCAGCGGCGGCGGCGGACGCCTCGTTCAGATCCGGCAGCTGGCCGGCAGCGGGCGCTTGACGCTCGCCGCCGTCCGGCGACGTCGAAGTCGATCGCTGCTCGTCCTGCTGCAGACGCCACATCCTGGCGTAAACGCCACTGGCAGCGAGTAGAGCAACATGCGTGCCCCTTTCCACGATGCGTCCATGGTCGAGGACCAGGATCACGTGCGCGTCGATGATCGTGGACAGCCGATGCGCAATCGTCAGCGAAGTGTGGTCACGCGCGATTGCTTTCAACTCCGTCTGGATGGCCTTCTCCGAACGCGAATCGAGCGCGGAAGTCGCTTCGTCGAAGATCAGGATCGCCGGGTGTTTCAGAATCGCGCGGGCGATTGCGACGCGCTGTTTCTCGCCGCCGGACAGCTTGAGACCGCGTTCACCCACGGGGGTCGCATAGCCCTCGGGCAGTTTCGACACGAAATCGTGGATCTGCGCGAGTTTCGCCGCGGCAACGATTTCGTCATGCGTAGCGCCGGGGCGACCATACGCGATGTTGTATTCGATCGTGTCGTTGAAGAGCACCGTGTCCTGTGGAACGATGCCGATCGCGGCGCGCAGGCTCGCCTGCTGCACATCGCGGATATCCTGCCCATCGATCGTGATGCGACCGCTTTCGATGTCGTAGAAGCGGTAGAGGAGTCGTGCGAGCGTCGACTTGCCTGACCCCGACGGACCGACGACAGCGACGTTATGGCCCGCGGGGACCGTAAACGTCACGTCGTGCAGGATCTGTCGATTCGGTTCGTACGAAAAGTCGACGTGCTCGAAGCGGATCTCCGCACCGCGTGTGACCAGCGCCGGGGCACCGGCACGGTCGGTGATTTCCGCATGCTCGTCGATCAGTCGAAACAGCCGCTCCATGTCGGCGAGTGCCTGCTTGATTTCGCGATAGATGACGCCGAGGAAATTGAGCGGGATGTAGAGCTGGATCATGAATGCGTTGACGAGCACGAGGTCGCCGATCGTCATCGTGCCTTCGACGACGCCGACCGTCGCTCGCCACATGATCAGCGCCACGGCAATTGCGATGATGGCGCTTTGGCCGATGTTCAGCGCAGACAGCGACGTCTGGCTCTTGACCGCCGCACGTTCCCAGCGCTGCAGACTCTCGTCGTAGCGCGTTGCTTCCCATTCCTCGTTGCCGAAGTACTTGACCGTCTCGTAGTTCAACAGGCTGTCGATCGCGCGCGTGTTCGCCTTCGAGTCGAGTTCGTTCATCTGCCGCCGGAAGTGCGTGCGCCACTCCGTGATGAGCACGGTGAAGAGGATGTACAGCCCGAGCGCAACGGCGGTGATCGCCATGAAGGTCCAGTCGTACCGCGCGATCAGTACCGCCGAGACGAGGGAAATCTCCACCAGCGTCGGCAGGATCGAAAACAATGCAAAGCTGATCAACGTCGATATGCCGCGCTGGCCGCGTTCGACATCACGCGTCAGGCCGCCCGTCTGACGGGCGAGATGGAAGCGCAGCGACAGCGCATGCAGGTGCCGGAAGACGGTGAGTCCGATGCGGCGCACCGCACGCTGCGTCACCTTGGCGAACAGAAACTCGCGCAGTTCGGTGAAGACCGTCGTCGACAGGCGCAGCAACCCGTATGCGACCAACAGAGCAAGCGGCACCGTCAGCGCGGCGATGCGCGGGTCGAGCGCGTCCACGATGTTCTTCATCAGGATCGGCACGCCGACGTTCGCGAGTTTGGCGAGGACGAGGCACGCGAGCGCCGCGCCGATGCGTCCTCGATATCCCCACAGGTAGGGAAGTAGCGTGCGGATCGTCTGCCAGTCGCCTCGGCGCGTGCGGGCAACGTCGGCTTCGGCGGGCAAAGGCAGAGACGGGGCGTGACGCATGGATCAGTTCGTGTAGAAGCCCGTATCGAAGACGT
>JAICVH010000512.1 GCA_025935435.1 Burkholderiales bacterium | reverse complement strand
TACGCGGCCACGCGGGGCGGCGCATGTTCCTGGCGGTGGCGATCTTCGGTGCGGCGACGATCGTGTTCGGCCTCTCGACGTCGTTCGTCGTGTCGCTCGTTGCGCTGATGGTGCTTGGCACATCCGACATGGTGAGCGTCGTCGTGCGGCAATCGCTCGTGCAGTTGCAGACGCCCGACGCGATGCGCGGGCGCGTCAGCGCCGTCAATTCGTTGTTCATCGGCGCGTCCAATCAGCTCGGCGAATTCGAGTCGGGCGTCACGGCGGCATGGTTCGGCGTCGTGCCCTCCGTCGTCATCGGCGGCATCGGCACGCTCGCCGTCGTGTTCGTGTGGATGCGGCTGTTCCCGGCGCTCGCGGCCGTTCACCGTCTGGACGAAATTGCAGTCGTCGGTGAACACCGCGCGCCGCCGACGTCGCCGCGACGCTGACGGTTTACTGACGCGCGTCCCCGCCGAACTGCGCATGCGCTTCAAGCGCGCGCGGAAGTTGCCCTCCGGCCGTGCGACAATTCGCCCCCGCCTCGCTTTCCTCGCAACCGATGCCCGCACGCACGACCAAGCGCACGCGCGCCAGCAACAAACGCACCTCCAAGTCAGCGGCCAAAGGGCCGGGCGCATCCGCACGCAAGCGCAGCGTGAAAAGCGCAAAGGCGGCTGCCGCGCGCGCTGCGTTGCCGTACGTCGTGCGCAATTCGCCGATTCACGGACGCGGCGTCTTCGCTACGCGGACGATTCGCAAGGGCGCGGACATCATCGAGTATCGTGGCCGCCGCATATCGATGGACGAGGCCGACGAGCTGCCGGACAGTGATCCGGACAATCCATTTCATACGTTCCTGTTCGAGCTGAACGACGGCCGCGTGATCGACGCCGGGCGCGGCGGCAATGCGGCGCGCTGGATCAATCACAGCTGCAAACCGAATTGCGAGCCTTACGAGGATGACGACTGTCGCGTTTTCATCACGGCCAAGCGAACGATTCGCGCGGGCGAGGAGCTTGCGTACGACTACAAGTTGAACGTCTCCGGGCGGCAGACGCCGCGCCTGCTTGCGAATTACGCCTGTCGCTGCGGTGCGCCGCGTTGTCGCGGCACGATGATCGCGCTGCGCAAGAAGTAGAACGCAGTGCGCCGCGCTGCTGCGGCACTATGATCGCGCTGTACGAGAAGGACACGCGACGCGCTACGCGAGCCCGGCGACTCCCACGACGCCGGCGCAGAGCAGAACCCACACCGGATTGATCCGCGTGAATGCGAGCGCGGCGGTTGCAACCAGCGTCAACGCGACCGCACCGAGCGAGCGATCCGCGCCGCGCGCCAACGTGTAGCCGCTCGCCATGATGAGGCCGATGGCAATGGGCGCCAGCGCACGCTGGATCACACCGCGTATCGGCGACGCGCGCAGGCGATCGACCCATTGCCATGCGATGTAGCAGGCAACCGACGACGGTCCACACACGGCGATGGTCGCCACCACGGCACCGACGACGCCGGCAACCTTCCATCCGACGAGCGGGACGATCATCGCGTTCGGCCCCGGCGCGAGCTGGGCGAGCGCGAACAGTTCGACGAACTGCGCGCTCGTCATCCATCCCTCGACGTCCACGACGACGCGGTGGATCTCGGGCAGGATGGCGTTCATACCGCCGATCGCCACGAGCGACAACGCGGTGAAACGGACGGCGAGTTCCGCGAGGATCTCCGCGCCACTCATTCACTTCCCCCGCGGCTGCGCAAGGCGCGCCATTCGAACGCAATGCCGGCGGGAATCAACACGGTGATCACCCACAACAGCGGCCATTGCAGAACACCGACCGTGATGAATGCCGTCGCACTGGTGACGAGGCCGCGCGGCGGCGGGCGCGTCTGCAGCAGCAGCCGCAACGCGGTACCGATGATCAATCCGGCGGCGGCTGCCGATGCACCCGCCACCGCGTTTCGCGCATAGGGGTTGTCGGCGAGCGACGCATAGAACGCGGCGATCGCGAGCATCAGCGCGACTGGCACGAACAGGATCCCCGACACGGCGATCAGCGAACCGACAGAACCGTGCGTGCGCGCGCCGATGATCACGGCGAGGTTGACCACGTTCGGCCCCGGCAGCACCTGGCACAGGCCGATCAGTTGCGCGAACTCGCGATCGTCGAGCCAGCGACGCTCGTCGACGATTACGCGCCGCGCCCACGGCAACACGCCGCCGAACCCGAGCAGCCCCATCTTCAGGAAGCTCGCGAAGAGCGCGCGTCGGCTGACGCTTGCGAGCGGCGATGGCTCGGGCGGTTGCGGTTCTGCGGCCATCGTCTTCAATGCAAGCGATTCTAGTGTGCCCGCGCCCGGCGTGCCGGTCGGCCGTGCGGGAAGCGATCGGCCTGCATCTCGCGTTGCCCTCGCGGCGCGACCCCGGCACAATCGCGCCGCAACCCGCGTCGCACCGCCTCGCGAACACTTCTGCTCATGAGCCGCAAGCGAACGTCCCGCGTCTCCGGCACGACCGTCGTGCTCGAACACGATTCGAAGGTGCTCGCCGGCAACGCGCTCGGCGACCCGCACATCCGCAATCTCGCCGTGTGGCTTCCCCCCGGCTACGACGAAGGCACGGTGCGCGGGCGAAGCGCCGCGCGCGGGCGTCGCTACCCGGTGCTGTTCGACCTCGTCGGCTTCACGGGGTCGGGACTCGCGCATCTCAACTGGCGCCCGTTCGACGAGAACGTGCCCGACCGCGTCGCCCGCCTCGTCGCCGAGCGCCGAATGGGACC
>JAICVH010000484.1 GCA_025935435.1 Burkholderiales bacterium | reverse complement strand
TCGGGAGTACGCCGGTTGCCCGTGCTGCGCGCAATCGCCTGCGCCAGCGCGCCGAATTTTTCGCGCACGACGTCGGCGTCGAGCGGCGCGTCGCCGTTCGGCCCGAACACTTTGGGAAAGAGCTCGGGATCGAGCTTGCCAACCATCACGTTGCAATCGGTGACGGTCAGCGGACCTCCACGGCGATACGACGCCGGCCCGGGATTGGCCCCGGCCGACTGGGGCCCAACGCGCAGCCGGGAACCGTCGAACGTACAGATCGACCCGCCTCCCGCCGCAACGGTGTGAATGCTCATCATCGGCGCACGCAGCCGCACGCCGGCGACTTCGGTCACGAACGCGCGCTCGTACTCGCCGGCCCAGTGCGTCACGTCCGTCGAAGTTCCACCCATGTCGAAGGCGATGATGCGATCGAATCCCGCGAGGCGCGATACTTCGACCGCGCCGACGATGCCGCCCGCAGGGCCGGACAAGATCGCATCCTTGCCCTGGAACCGATGCGCGTCGGTCAGGCCGCCGGACGATTGCATGAACTGCAGGCGCAAGGGAGGAGCAGGGAGCGAGGATCCCGTGTCGAGCGCGCCGTCGCTCGCTGAACCGTCGGCCACGAGATCGCGCTCGACCTGCTCGACATAGCGGCGCAGGATCGGCGACAGGTATGCATCGACGACCGTCGTATCTCCACGCGAGACGAGCTTCATCAACGGGCTCACCTCGTGCGACACGGAGATCTGCTCGAAGCCGACGTCACGTGCAATCCGCGCGATCGCCTGCTCGTGTTGCGGGAAACGATAGCCGTGCATGAGCACGACCGCGACGGCACGTAACCCCTGAACATACGCGTCACGCAGTTGCAGCGCGACCGCGACGTCGAGCGGCTTGACCACGTCGCCGTGTGCGCCGATCCGTTCGTCGGCCTCGATGACGCGCTCATAAAGCAGCGTCGGCAGATCGATCCGGCGCACGAAAAGCTTCGGCCGGTTCTGGTAACCGATGCGCAGCGCGTCGGCGAACCCGCGCGTGATCACGAGCGCCGTGCGCTCGCCGGTCCGCTCCAGCAACGCGTTGGTCGCAACGGTGGTGCCCATCTTGATCGCCGAAATGGCGTTACGCGGTATCGGCGCGTCGGCTGCGAGTCCCAGGACTTCGCGAATCCCCTGTACCGCAGCATCGCGGTAGCGCTCGGGGTTGTCGGACAGCAGCTTGTGCGTCAGCAGCGTCCCGTCCGGACGCCGCGCAACGATGTCGGTGAACGTACCGCCGCGATCGATCCAGAATTGCCACATGTGCGATGGAATCGCGGTTTCGAAATGGGGAATCGCCGATCAGGCGTTCGGAGGCTGATCGGATCTGCATCACATTATAGGAAGGGCCGCCGATCGACCGGATACCGGGCTCGCGCGTCGCTGATATATCCTTGCGGCCGAGTGGGGCGGCGATCTCGATCGACGGCGGCGAACGGTGAAACCGCTCGATCGACATTGGCGACCCCCACGTGCCACCTGACAAACGGGAGACATCATGAAACGCCTTGTCGCCACCCTCGCGATCACCGCTGCGCTATCCGCGCCCGCCGCAGCACAAGTCAAGTGGGATCTGCCCACGGCCTATCCGGCGAACAACTTCCACACGGAGAATCTGCAGCAGTTCGCGAACGACATCGATAAAGCGAGTGGCGGCAAGCTGAAGGTTCAGCTGCACCCGAATGCGTCGCTGTTCAAGGCGCCGGAGATCAAACGCGCCGTGCAGGGTGGCCAGGTGCAGGCAGGCGAGATCCTGCTCGTCAACTTCGAAAACGAGGATCCCCTGTTTGGCATCGACGGCGTGCCGTTCCTCGCGACGTCCTACGCCGAGGCGAGCAAGCTCTACAAGGCCGAGCGCAAGGCGCTCGAGGACAAGCTCGCAAAGCAGAACATGATGCTGCTCTACACGGTGCCCTGGCCGCCGCAGGGCATCTTCACCAACCGCACGCTGAACAGCGTCGCGGACATGAAGGGCCTCAAGTGGCGTGCATACAGCCCGGCGACCGCGAAGATTGCAGAACTCGTCGGCGCACAGCCCGTGACCGTGCAGGCGGCCGAGGTTTCGCAGGCGCTCGCGACCGGCGTCATGGATTCGTACATGTCGTCGGGCGCGACCGGGTACGACTCGAAGACCTACGAACATCTGAAGCGCTTCTACGACACACAGGCGTGGCTACCCAAAAACGCGATCATCGTGAACCGCGCCGCGTTCGACGCGCTCGACAAGGCAACGCAGGCGGCCGTGCTGAAGGCCGCTGCGGATGCCGAGACGCGCGGCTGGAAGATGTCCGAGGAAAAGACGAAGTGGTATGTCGATCAGCTGAAGCAGAAGGGCATGTCGATCGACAAGCCGAGCGAACAGCTGACCGCCGACATGCGCCGGGTTGGCAACGTGATGCTCGCGGAGTGGGTCCGCAAATCCGGCGCCGACGGCAAGAAGGTCATCGACCAGTACCGCGCGCTCCAGTAGCGCTCCCGCCTGCTGCGGCGGATCCCGTGGGATACGCGTCCTGACGTGAGGATCCGCCGCTTCCTGGACCGTCTCTACGACGCCGCCGCGTGGCTTGCGGCGCTGTTCGTGCTTGCCGTGTTCGTCGTGATGATCGGCGGCTCCGCGATGCGCCTGATGGGCCTGCGAACCGGCGGGTCCGACGATATCGTCGCGTGGTGCTGCGCGGCGGCCGGTTTTCTCGCGATGGCGCACACGTTCCGCCGCGGCGACTTCGTGCGCGTCACGCTCCTGCTCGAGCGCATGAGCCGCGCGCGCCGGCGCACGCTCGAGATCGTCTCGCTTTCCATCGCGACGCTGTTCGTGGCGTACTTCGCGTGGGCCGCGTGCCAGTTCGTCTACGAAAGCTGGGACTTCCACGACATGGCGAACGGCCTGATCGCGATCCCGT
>JAICVH010000632.1 GCA_025935435.1 Burkholderiales bacterium | reverse complement strand
TCGCGCACCATCCGCTCTTCGGCGCTCAACTGATCGTCGAGCAAGAGCGGGTCGTCCCACTTGAACGATGCTTTCGTCGCAGGCAGGCGTTCGGGTGCGTTCATGGCAATCGGCGGTTGTCGACCCAATCGCCGATGATAAACCTTTGCGCGTGCCGCGATCCTTAGCGACGGTCAAGGATTCGCACGCAACCCGCGCTAGCCGGCGCGTCGTGGAAAAGCCCCGCGTGCCGCGAACGCCGGCACGATCAGCGCGTGTTGGGGCGCCCTAGAAGTCGTCGGTCACGCTCTGCACGTCGAGCGGGTCCGCCATGCCGTTGCCGGACGTGCACTGGATGCCGAAGGGAATCGGAACGCCGGTTGCCGCCTGCGCGCCGACTTCGAGCCAGTAGTACTGGTGGAAGCCCGCGCCGATCGCCGATCGCTTGCCGGTGTCCCACGTCACGGACGTAGTGCTTGGCCCGGCAACGACCGCTCCATCGCTGTCGCGCACAAGCCGAATCTCGAGATTCGCGCTATTGCTGACGATCGCGCAATTGATTGTGTCCGGCGCATGAATCCGCGTGAGCATGCGGATCTTCGTCGTGGCGTTCGGTACCTGGGGCGCCGACGGTTGCAGCGAGCCAGCACCGGCGCACGCGCCGGGCGCCGCAGAAAAACTGACGCCGAAGCAATTCAGCCGAAACTTGCCGGGGTCTGCCTCGTTCAACGTCTTGGCGATGCGGAAGTCCGCGCCGAAGGACGTATTGTCCTGGACCGTGCAAAAGGCGATCAGCGTATTCGGGAACTGGCTCGGATCCGTCTTCGCGATCGTGACTGTCGTATTGTCGTGATCGCCCGCAGGGGCGCCGGCTGCCGCGTAGATGTCGAGATAACGCTGCAGCTGGAACGGCGCGAGCGTGCCCGCCACCGTGCCCGAGCCGTTCGCATCGTCAACCGAGATTTCGTAGTCAACCGGGTCGTCGAGGGTGGCGACAAAGCAGTTCGACTGGAACGCCGGCAGCGTCGCCGTAGCGGCCTTGCGCTTGATGCCGCCCACCTCGGAGAACGGATCACCGCCGCCGATGTGGCCGATCGGATAGCCCTCGACGGAAAAGCCGATTCCCTGCGGATTCGACGTGCGCGAGTACGCGAAAAACCATTTGCTCGGCGCCGAGCTGGTCAGCAGCACGTAGCCGAAATGGCCACCCGCGCCGAGTGCGCACTGCGACGCCAGCGTGACGGTCTTTACCTCGAACGCCGCGAGCGGGACGCTGCCACACGCCTTGACGCCCGGCGAAGCGGAGCTCAACCCTTCGACGAACTGCATCGACACGGTGTTGCTCGTCCCGGACTCGTCCTTGAGCGAGATCTCGCTCGCAAAAGAAACGGTCGACGCGACCAGCGGAATGATGATCTTGGTTCCGGCCCCATCGACCTGTGCGGACGCGTGGCCGATTGGGATGAGTAAAAGGAGGAACGGAAGAAGCGAGCGCAGCGCGCGCATGATTGTCTCCGCAGATGCGTGGCGTAGTGCGACCGATGTTGTCACGCGCAAATAGCGCGCGCAACGGCTCGCACGTCCGTTGCAACTTTTACCCGACGATCGGCTTCAATCGGGTGCGATGGGAGAACGCCTGTGCAACGACGCTAGGCAGACGGCGGCGGGTCGGGCAATACGGCGGTCGCTTCGATTTCCACGCGCGCCCGCGCCTCCATCAACGCGACGACCTGCACGGCAGCCATCGCGGGGTAATGGCGGCCCATGACATCTCGGTAAGCGACCCCTAGCGCAGCAGCGTTGGCCAGATATTCGTCGCGGTCGACGACGTACCACGTGAGCCGGACGACATGCTCGGGGCGCGCACCCGCTTGCGACAGCACTGCAACGATGTTCTCGAGCGCCTGCCTGGCTTGCGCAACGAAAGCGTCGCTTTCGAACTGCTGCTGCGCATTCCACCCGACCTGCCCGCCGACGAACAGCAGCGTGCCTCGCGCGGCGATGCCGTTCGCATATCCCTTAGGCGGCGCCCAGTCCGGCGGTTGCAGCGAGATCAGCATCGCGCTTGCATCCTTTCACGACCACGCAGATCGACGCCGTTCATGTGACACCTCGCGGGTTCGATGCCGTGCGTAG
>JAICVH010000741.1 GCA_025935435.1 Burkholderiales bacterium | reverse complement strand
GCTGAGCAGTACGGCGTGGGGAATGCTGTACGGCGCGATCGCTGCCGGCCTGATTGCGCTCGTCGCAGGCGCGCCGTGGGCCATCGACACACGCGTACCTTATCTCCTCTCGCTCGCGTATCTCGCGCTGTTCGGCAGCGTCATCGCGTTCGCGTCTTATCTAACGCTGCTGAAGCGCGTGGGGCCGGGACCCGCGTCGTACGTCGGCGTCGCGACGCCGGTCGTTGCGATGATCGCGTCGACGCTCTTCGAAGGCTATCGATGGACGCCACTTGCTGCATTCGGCGTCGTGCTCGCGATCGCCGGCAACTGGCTCGCGTTGAAGCCCGCGCGACGCTCTGTCTCTCACGTCTCGAACGGGCCCCCAGCGGCCCCGTCGCACGCCGCGCCACGCAGCAACGTTCCTCTATAATCGTCCGCACTCGCGGGTACCCGCCCGCCATGGAGGCGTTTCATGCGTTACGCGAATCAGATCGCCATCGCCGCGATCGCTGCGCTCGCCGCTGTCTCATCGGCGCGGGCAGGCGAAATTCGCGTGCAGTGCTATTCGGACGGCAACGAATGCGAGGTCACGCAGGATCTCGCGAAGCGTTTCGAAGCGCAGAACAGCGACGTCAAGGTGACGATCGACAAGGTTCCGTACAAGGCGGTGCTGGAACAGTTGCCGGTGCAGCTTGCGGCGGGCGAAGGCCCGGACATCGCGCGCGTCACGGACCTCGGTGGCCTGTCGAAGTACTACCTCGACATCACGCCGTACATCAAGGACGCGAAGTACTGGGAGGCCAACTTCGGCCGTACGCTGCCGTGGATGCGCTCGTCGCCGAACGACAAGGGCATTTACGGAATGATGACGCAGCTCACCGTCACGGGGCCTTACGTCAACAAGACGCTGTTCGAGCAGGCGAACGTGCCGCTGCCGGGTCCCAAAGCCACCTGGGACGAGTGGGCGGACGCCACGCGCAAGGTCGCGAAGGCAACGCAGGTGCCCTTCGCCATCGCGTTCGACCGTAGCGGTCACCGCTTCTCGGGCCCGGCGATCAGCATGGGCGCGAAGTTCTTCGACGCCAAGGGCGAGCTCGTCGTCGACGACGGCTACAAGGCGATGGCGAAGAAGCTCTACGACTGGAACAAGGACGGCACGATGCCCAAGGAAGTGTGGGGTGGCACGGGCGGTTCGACCTACCGCGATGCGTTCGAGGAGTTCGCCAACGCGCGCGTTGTCATGTACCTGTCGGGAAGCTGGCAGATCAAGCGGATGGATACGCAGATCGGCAAGAAATTCGACTGGATTGCCGTGCCGAATCCCTGCGGCCCGGCGGCGTGCACGGGCATCCCCGGCGGCGCCGCCTTCGTCGCATTGAAGCGGACCAAGAATCCGAAGGACGTCGGGCGCTTCCTCGATTTCCTCGCGAGCGAGCCGGTCTACACCGAATACATGGCGCGCACGGAAAACATTCCTGCCAACGAAGGCGTCGCGAGGAAGGGCGTCGACTACAAGATCTCGCCGCAGTCTCGTGCGGCATTGTCGACGTTCGTCGCCGAGGTGCCGAAGCTCTCACCGGTCGCCTACCAGATCCAGGGCTATCGGCTGAACCGTGCAATTTTCAACCCAACAGCCGCGCGCTTAGGGCAGG
>JAICVH010000352.1 GCA_025935435.1 Burkholderiales bacterium | reverse complement strand
ATGCGGGCGTCTTCGGCGAGCCCGGCTCGACGACCGCGTTGATGGCGGTCGGCGCGACGTGGATCACCTACTTCGCGGCGCTGTACCTCAACTTCTGCGACTTCTCGCGTTACGCGCCGGACAAGGCGACCGTGCGCAAGGGCAACCTGTGGGGTCTGCCGATCAACCTGGTGCTGTTCTCGCTGGTCGCAGGCGTCACGACGATCGCCGCATTCCAGGTGTACGGCGAAGTGCTGATCCATCCCGACCAGATCTCGGCGAAATTCGACAGCTGGTTCCTGGCGTTGCTCGCGGCGCTGACCTTCGCGGTGGCGACCCTCGGCATCAACGTCGTCGCCAATTTCGTGTCGCCCGCGTTCGACTTCTCGAACGTCTTCCCGAGCGCCATCGACTTCAAGAAAGGTGGCTACATCGCGGCACTGATCGCGCTCGTGCTGTATCCGTTCGCGCCCTGGGAAGGCAATGCGGCGACCTTCGTCGGTGGCATCGGTGCGACGATGGGACCGTTGTTCGGCGTGATCATGGTCGACTACTACCTGGTCGCCAAAGGCGAGATCAACGTGAACGCGCTCTATCAGGAGCACGGCGAATACCGCTACCAGGGCGGATTCAACGTCGCCGCGTTCATTGCGGCCGGCATCGGGGCGCTGTTCTCGAGCATCCTGCCCAATTTCAGCAACCTGCTGCCCGCCTGGTGGGGCGTGTACGGATGGTTCTTCGGCGTGGCAATCGCCGGCGGCGCGTATTACGTGCTTGCGATGCTGATGCCGCGGGCGAGCGCGCAGGCGGCAACCTGATCCGGTGAATCGGCGGCGGCCGGATGCAGCGTCATCCGACCGGCCGCCGCCATCGCGCGATTACCCCGGGGAACCGTAACCACCGCCGCCGGGCGTTTCGATGACGAACACGTCGCCGGCATTCATCTCGACCTGGCAGGTCGCCCCGAATTCCTCGCGCGACCCGTCGCTGCGCTCGACCCAGTTGCGGCCGACCGCGCCGGCGCGACCGCCCGCGACGCCGAACGGCGCAACCACACGGTGATTGGCAAGCATCACCGCGGTCATCGGTTCGAGAAAGCGCACGCGGCGCACCGCGCCATCGCCACCGCGATGCGCGCCCGCACCGCCGCTGCCGCGTCGAATCGAAAATGACTCGAGCCGCACGGGGAAGCGCCATTCGAGCACCTCGGGATCGGTGAGCCGGGAATTGGTCATGTGCGTCTGCACGACGCTTGCGCCATCGAAATCCGGCCCGGCGCCCGCACCGCCGGCGATCGTCTCGTAATACTGGTACGTCGCGTTGCCGAACGTGAAATTGTTCATCGTGCCCTGCGATGCGGCGAGCACGCCGAGCGCGCCGTATAGCGCATCGGTGACCGTCTGTGACGTTTCGACGTTGCCCGCCACGACCGCCGCCGGATACCGCGGCCGGAGCATCGAACCGTCAGGAATGACGATGGTCAGCGGCTTCAGGCACCCCGCGTTCATCGGGATGTCGTCGTCGACCAGCGTGCGAAACACGTAGAGCACCGCGGCCTTGCAGACCGCGGCGGGTGCGTTGAAGTTCGTCGGCTGCTGAGCGCTCGTTCCGGTGAAATCGATGGTGGCCGACCGCGCCACGCGATCGACGGCGATCGCGACGCGAATCACCGCGCCGCTGTCCATCGGATATTCGAAGCGGCCGTCGGACAAGGCGCCAACGACGCGCCGGACCGCCTCCTCGGCATTGTCCTGCACGTGCTTCATGTAGGCGCGCACGACCGGCAGGCCGAACTGCCCGACCATCTTCGCGAGTTCCTCGGCGCCCTTCGTACACGCGGCGACCTGCGCGCGCAGATCCGCAAGATTCTGCTCGACGTTGCGCACCGGATAACGGCCGTGCGTCAACGTTTCGCGCAGTTCGTGTTCGAGAAAGCGCCCCTGGGCAACGAGCTGCACGTTATCGAGCAGCACGCCCTCCTCGTCCACTTCGGTCGAAGCGGGCGGCATCGAACCCGGCGTGATGCCACCGATGTCGGCGTGGTGGCCGCGCGAGGCGACGTAGAACTCCGGCGAAACTGCGGCCGGCGAAAGTAGGGTCAGACTCGACTTTTCGCGATCTCGTTCGCTCCGACGCTCGTCAAAAGTCGAGCCTGACCCTACTTTCGGGTCCTGGAGAAACACCGGCGCGATCACCGTAACGTCGGGGAGATGCGTACCGCCGTTGTAAGGCGCGTTCAATACGAACACGTCACCGGGCTGCATTGTTTCCATACGGCGGTCGATGACAGTCTTGACGCTCTCGCCCATCGAGCCGAGATGGACCGGCATGTGCGGCGCGTTGGCGATGAGGTTGCCGTCCGCGTCGAACAGTGCACACGAAAAATCGAGGCGCTCCTTGATGTTGACCGAATACGACGTGTTCGCGAGCGTGACGCCCATCTGCTCGGCGATCGCCATGAAGAGGTTGTTGAACACCTCCAGCAGCACCGGGTCGGCGCTGGTGCCGATCGCATGCGTGCGTGCGAGCGGCGCGACGCGTTCGAGCACCAGGTGATCGTGCGCGGTGAGCGTCGCGCGCCAGCCTGGCTCGATGACCGTCGTCGCATTCGATTCGCGGATCACGGCCGGTCCGTCGATCAGATCGCCGGGCCGCAAATCGTCGCGGCCGTACACCGCAGCGTCGCGCCATGCGCCCTGCGCGTAGACGCGATTCACGCGGAGCGTCGGCAGGGCACCCGGTCGCGGCGCGAACGAAGGCGGCGTATTGTCGACGTCCTGCGACTTGCCGATCGCCTCCACCGCGATCGCCTCGACCACGAGCGCCTTCCCGGGCATCAGGAAGCCGTACTGTTGCCGGTAGCGGCGCTCGAACTCGGCGATCACGTCGGCAAGCGCGCCGGATGCCGGAATCGCGAGCGTCGTGTCCGTTCCGTCGTACTTGAGATGCAGCGTGCGTTCGCACCGGATGCGATCGGCGGCGACTGCCTGCGCGAGCACGTCTTCACGCGCTGCCGATTCAAGCGCGCCGAAGCGGTCCGCGCACTCTTCGAGTGCAGACGCGGTCAGCATGGCCTCCACCGCGTGCTGGCGCAGCGCGCGCACGTCCGCGAGACCCATGCCGTATGCCGACAGCACGCCGGCCAGCGGATGGATGAACACGCGTCGCATGCCGAGTGCGTCCGCAACCCGGCATGCGTGCTGACCACCGGCACCACCGAACGAACATAGCGTGTATGCGGTGACGTCGTAACCGCGTTGCACCGAAATGTGCTTGATCGCGTTCGCCATGTTCTCGACGGCGATGTCGAGAAAACCGTCGGCGATCTGCTCGGGCGTACGCCGGTTGCCCGTGCTGCGCGCAATCGCCTGCGCCAGCGCGGCGAATTTTTCGCGCACGACGTCGGCATCGAGCGGCGCGTCGCCGTTCGACCCGAAGACTTTGGGAAAGAGCTCGGGGTCGAGCTTGCCAACCATCACGTTGCAATCGGTGACGGTCAGCGGACCGCCGCGGCGATACGACGCCGGCCCGGGATTGGCGCCGGCCGACTGGGGCCCAACGCGCAGCCGGGAACCGTCGAATGTACAGATCGACCCGCCGCCCGCCGCAACGGTGTGAATGCTCATCATCGGCGCACGCAGCCGCACGCCGGCGACTTCGGTCACGAACGCGCGCTCGTACTCGCCAGCCCAGTGCGTCACGTCCGTCGACGTTCCTCCCATGTCGAAGGCGATGATGCGAT
>JAICVH010000046.1 GCA_025935435.1 Burkholderiales bacterium | reverse complement strand
TGTCCGGGCGTCGAATCAGCGCGCGGCGCTTTGCGCCGGCAGCAGTGCCTCGATCCGTGACATGCGGTCACGCAACTTATCGATCTCGCGCGCTTGTGCGTCGATCTTCGCATCCTTCTCCTGCACGAGGCGATGCAAGCCTTGTATCGCCGCGAGTGCCACACCGTCCGCGTCCACGGTGTGGATCGTCGTGTCGTTGTGGCCCAACCCGAAGGCGGCGCGGAAATCCTGCGCCATCGGACCGATGTGACGAACTTCTTCCGATTCCGTTCTGAAACGCCACGTCTCGATCGGGAGAGCAACGACCTTGCGCAGGATGTCGACCGTGTCGGTGCTATCGAAACCCATCTTCGCGTCGCGTGAGCTCGTACAACTCCATGAACCACTGCCTGCGAACAGCGAACAACCCGTGAGAGGCTGGCCGATGGCATCGACCCCCGTCAGGAACCAAACACCGCCTGTCGCGCGAACGTTGAACGTGTTCCTGGCATTAGCCCATCCGGAAACCGCGGGATCGAAATCGAATACTCTATCATCGGCCCAAACGAATTCTCCGCTCGCCGTCGCCTTGGCCAAATTGCCAGCAGCAAAGCTGGACGCGCCATGGGCCGCATTTTGAATACCGCCGGCAACGAAGCTGAAGGAACCGTTGGCCGCATTGCCAACGCCGCCAGCAACCATTGAATAGTCGCCCGCTGCCACGTTGGCTGCGCCTCCCGCGACGGTCGAAATGAAGCCGCTCGCCAAGTTGATCTCGCCGCCACCGACGGTTGCGGAGGAACCAAGCGCCTGATTTTTAGAACCGCCACCTACCGAGCCGAAATCTGACGCGGAGTTGGCGAAACCGCCGGCAACGGTGCCGTAAGGGCGATTGGTCAGGTCTCCATCGGTGTCGCCGACGAGATTCCCCACGCCGCCACCAATCGTTCCATAGTGCTCGGTCGCGCTATTCTGGCACCCAAACGCGTAGGGACACGAACGCCCGAATATCGGTTCCGCGGTGCCAGGTGCGCCGCCGCCCGCGATCGTTGCACCGTAAACGCCAGCGTAAGCCCCATTGTTCGTGAATCCGCCGAAGATATTTGGCGTCGGTGAAGCGGGTTGGAAGCGCATGACGCGCGCCGCGTTGACTTTGATCTCGAGTTCGTTGTTGTCGTTCGTGCCGAGCGTGGCCATCGTCCCGAACGCGTTCCCCCCTTGCACGAAGAAGCTTCCCGACGGCGACCCGAAACTCTTCGCAATCCTGAAATCCGCCCCGAAGCTCGTGTTGTCCTGCACCGTGCAAAAGCCGATCAGATTCGCATTTCCACCACTCGTCGGCGTGAACTGAGCGCGCACGTTCAACTGGTCCCCCGCCGGCGCATTCACGCCGTTGGGACCGAAGACGTCGAGATAGCGAAACTGCTGAAACGGCTGCAGCGACCCGGATAGCGTTCCCCCGATCTGCGCTCCGCTCGTGTCGTTGAACAAACGTAGCTCGTAGCTCACCGGCTGGTCCAGGCTCGCCACGAAGCAGTTCGTCTGAAACGTCGGCGCCGCCGCCTGCCGCTTAAGCCCGACGCTATGGCTCACCTGGTTGTTGAAGTTGGTGACCGGAAAGCCTTCCACCGAGAAGCCTTGACCCTGTGGCGTCTGCACGCGCATGTAGCCATAGAAAGGATGGCTTTGCGGCACGGCCTTGTCAGCGATGACCAGCAGTCCGAAGTGACCGCCTGCCGCGAGTGCGCACTGCGTCGCCAGCATGATTTGCACGCTACGGTTGGAAGACACCACGACGTCATTACAGACCTTTGCGCCCGGTGCGCTCGAGTTGTTGCCTTCGTAGAACGAAACGCTCGCCGTGAGGGCGTTGGGGCCGGGGTTGTAGAGCGTTATCGCACCACCGAAACTCGGCGTTTGCGCCGAGAGCGGAAACACGATCGTCGTCGACAGTCCCGCGGTCGTTTGTGCGGTGACGATCGAGCACCACCCAAGAACCACGGCTGCCAAGCCGAATCGCACGCCGCGCTGCGCCATGGTCGCCTCCGTCGGTAGGAAACGGCTGCGATTCGACGCCCGGCACGGCAGGGTGTCAAGGCCTCGCGGCGACTCCAGGATGCGACCGTACCTCGACACCGGCCGACTCCTCGCGCAGCTTGAGCAGCGCACCGACGTCGTCGTCCTGCAAGCCGCGTCGCATCGCTTCTTCGACGCTTGCGAACGCCGCGCGTCCCACCGGCGCCGTAACGCCGAGGCTTTCCACCATCGCCAAGGCGAGCCGGCAGTCCTTGTGCGCGAGCTTCATCATGAAGCCGGGCGCGAAGTCGCCGGCAAGCGGACGCTTGGGCAACGCGACGGCAAGCGCGTTGTTCCACGCCATCGTCGTGCGCAGCACGCTCATCATCGTCTCGAGCGCGAGTCCGCTTTTCGCGCCGGTGACGAGCGCTTCGATCGACGCCTCCGATACCGCGGTCGCCAGCAGGTTGTTGATGAGCTTCATCGTCTGCCCCGCGCCGAGCTCGCCGCAATGGAAGAAATCCGTTCCCATGCAGTCCAGCACCGGACGGCAGCGTGCGATGACATCCGCGTCGCCGCCGACCATCAGCGTGAGCGTTCCGGCAACCGCGGCATCCGCCGTCTTGCCGACCGGGCTGTCGAGCATCGAGGCGCCTTTCGCAACAATCGCCGCCCCGAGCCTGCGGGTCGTCGCGGGATCGATCGTGCTCATGTCGATGTAGACGGCACCCGCGCGAATGCCCTCGATGACGCCCAGCGGGCCGAGCGCGACTCGCTCGACGTCCGGTGCATCCGGCAGCATCGTGATGACGACGTCGCTCGCCGCCGCAATGTCGCGCGAGTTCGCAGCGGAGCTCGCGCCGAGCGCCGTCAACCTTGCAACGGCCGCCGGCTGGACGTCGGACACGACGAGCCGATGGCCGCCCTTCACCAGGTTGGCCGCCATCGGTGCGCCCATCGTGCCAAGCCCGATGAATCCGACGTTCACGAGGACTCTCCGGAACCGCCTCGAAGCAGTGCCATCACGTGCGCTCCGCCCAGCGCTGCGCTTCCCACACCGGCGCGCCGCGCAGGTCCTGCGCGTTCTTGTCGTTGAAGCCGGCGACGTCGGGCTTGCGGCCGCTCTTTTCGTACGCAGCCTTGTCGAGCTCTGCGGTTTGCGCGAAAGCGCCCTTCACCTGCGCCCAGGTCAGCGGCTTCGGAATCAGCTTGCCGTCGACCATGTACTTCGACGTTTCGAGCAGCGCCGCCGCATCGCCTTCGGTCGGCCAGACCCAGCCGCGCTTGAACAGAACGTCGTCCTCGACCACCTTCGCGCCGAGTTCCGGCGGCAGCTCCCAATATTTGCGCGCCAGCTCGGAAACTTCGCCGGGCTTGGTCGCCGACAGTTTCGCGACCGCGTCCTGCTGCGCGAGCACGAACGCGGTGACGATCGCCGGATCGTTCTTGATCACGTTCGGACTGCCGATCCAGAACGACCGGTGCAGGTAGTACCCATCGGGATAGAACGCCGCCTTCTTGACGGCCGGCAGCAGGATGCCGGCACCTTCGCCGGCCGGCCCCTTGTAGTGTGCTTCCGTATAGCCAAACGAATTCATGATGCCGACGGTGCCGAGCTCCGCGTGCGCCTTCAGATACGCCGGATGAATCAACACGGCAGCGTCCATGCCGGTTGGAATGGTCGCTGCCTGCGCCTGCGTCGGCGTGTTGACGACGGTAATGTTGAACGCCTTGGGATCCGGATTGCCGAGCTCGTAGCGAAGCATCTGCGACAGGACGTTGTAGGGATCGCCGCCGAGCAGTGCGCCGACCGTCTTGCCCTTGAGATCGCCGATGTTGCGGATCGGCGAATCCTTGCGCGTCGCAAGCACGAAGCGAAAGTGACCTTCGCCGACGCTGATGATCTGCACCGGCTGATTCTGCGCGATCAGGCGCACGATCGGCGTGTTGCCCCACATGCCGAAATCGAGGTTGCCCGATACGAACGCCTCCACCATCGGCAATGCGGATGGGTAATCGCGGTAATCGACGGTCAGGTCGTAGCCCGCATCGGCGGCGAAGCGCTCGAACGTCTTGTTGTTCATCATGTACGCGGTGACCGGCGAGTTGCCCGCGGCCCACGGCTGGCGGCCGACCGATACCTTGAGCGCCTTGCGGTTCTGCGCGCGAACGATCGCCGGTGCAGCGACCGCAAGCGAAGCGGCGCCCGCCGCGACGATGAAGCGGCGGCGTGATGCGCCGGGATGACGATTGGTGTTCATGCTTGCTCCTCTCCTCGGGGTGAATGGGTCACGTGACCGTCGCGCGATACGCTTCGTCACGGATGAGACTCCAGATGTGCTGCGTCAACGCCTGAAAGCGGGGCATCGCGCGCGTCGCATCGTTGCGCGGACGCGGCAGATCGACGTCGATAACGGCTTTCAGCCGGCCGGGGTGCGACGTCATGACAGCGACGCGATCGGCAAGAAACACCGCCTCGTCGATCGCGTGCGTGATGAACACGACCGTACGCCGCGCGGCAGGCTGCCGATCCTGTCCCCAGATGCGCAGCAGTTCGTCCTGCAGGATGAGCCGCGTTTGGGCATCGAGCGCAGCGAGCGGCTCGTCCATCAGCAGCACGTCCGGTTCGTTCGCCATCAGGCGTGCGAGAGCGACCCGCTGCCGCATGCCGCCGGAAAGCTGATGCGGATACTTGGTTTCCGAGCCCGCGAGGCCGACCAGGTCGACGTAACTCTTCACGCGCTGCTGTCGCGCTGCGCCGTCGAGACCGTTGCCTGCAGGTCCGTGACGCAGGCCGAACTCGACGTTGCCCCACACGGTATGCCATGGGAAGAGCGCGTAATCCTGAAACATGACGCCGCGGTCGGGGCCCGGCCCGCGAATCTGCCGGCCGTCGATCGTCACGTTGCCGCCGCTCGGTTGCTCGAGCCCGGCAAGCACGTTCAGCACCGTCGTCTTGCCGCAACCCGACGGACCGACAATGACCAGAAATTCACCCTGCCGGATGTCAAGCGTGAAATCGTCGACGGCGACGGTCGCTGCCGCCCCCTGCACGTCGAACCGCTTGCCGATGCGGTCGAGGCGGAGCTTCGGCGGGTCGGTCATCGCGGCGCCCATGGCATCAACGCGCGAAGCGCAAGCCGGATCAGCCGATCGAGCAGGAGCGCAACGAGTCCGACGGCGATCATGCACACGACGATGCGATTGAGCTCGATGCTGTACGCGTAATAGACGAACATCATCTGCCCGATGCCGCCGGTCGCACCGCCGCCCGCCTTCGCGCCGACCGCGAGTTCGGCGGCGACGATCGCCGTCCACGCGACGCCCATGCCGATGCGCAGACCGACCCCGATCGCCGGGAGCGCCCCCGGAACGATTACGGTGCGCAGGGTCTTGATGCGCCCGAGACCCATTGTCGCCGCGGCGCGCAACAACGTCGGATCGATGCGCTTGGCGCCGGCGATCGTGTTGACGACGATCGGAAAGAACGCAGCGTAAGCGACGATCATCACGGCGGCTGCCGTGCCGGTGCCGAGCCAGAGGATCGCGAGCGGCAGGATCGCAATGGCGGCGATCGGCCGGAAGCTTTCCACGAGCGGATCCACGTTGCGCTCGACGGCGCGGGATGCGCCCATCGCCAGGCCGAGCGGAACAGCGATCAGTGCCGCGACAGCAAAACCCAGAAACACACGGCCAACACTTTGCGTGATGCCGTCGAAGAGATCGCCGGACGACACGAGCTGCACCGCCGCGGAAGCCACGCGCGTCGGAAGCGGCGTTCGGACGTGGCCTGCGAGCATGCCCCACGCTTGCCACACGACGATCAGCGCAACCGGCAGCAGCAGCCCGCGCCAGGGTGCACGCCGTGGCCGGCGCGTCGCCGGCAACGACGGCATCGCCACCGACATCGGCGCGCTCATCGCTTCCTCGTCTCGACGGCCCACGGGGTGAAGTGCGTGGCGAGCGCCCGCACCGCGTGATCCGACAGGTAGCCGAGCACACCGATCATCGCGATGAAAGCCATGACTTGCGGCGTCATCAAGAGCTCGCGATACCACTCGACCGCATAACCGAGGCCGCTCGGCGCACCGATGAGTTCGGCGGCCACGACGGCCGTCCACGACGCCGCGAGGCCGAGCCTAAGCGCGACCAGCAGTGACGGAAGCGCCGCGGGGATCACGACGCGCGCGACGATCGTCCGATGCGGCACGCCCATCGTGCGTGCGACGTCCAGCAGCCGTTGATCGACGCTGCGTACACCGGCAACGGTGCCGAGCAGAATCGGAAAGAATGCCGTGTACGTCATGATGAAGACGGGCAGCGCATTGCCGATGCCGAAGATGAACAATGCCAGCGGAATCCACGCGATGCCCGAGATCGGACGCAGCACTTCGATCGTCGGGTCCACGATCGCATCCGCCGTGCGCGACAGGCCCATCCACAGGCCGAGCGGGACTGCAAGCGCCGTCGCAATGGTGACGCTGATCAGCATGCGGCCGAAGCTGATGCCCGCGTGAACGAATAATTCGAGATCAGCCGCGAGCGCCGTGAAGGCCTCGATGACGGCGAGCGGCGAAGGCAGCAGCACCGTGTTGCCGGTCCACCGCGACACGATGGCCCAGACGACGATGAACACTGCCATCGTGCGCAAGTACACCAGCGCCGCAGGCAGCGTGGAACGCCTTCGCGCGCCGCTCGCGTGGATCATGCAACAGGAAGGGCGCCAGTCATCGGACGCGAGTAAGCTGCCTTATGTTAGCGCTAACATGTTAGCGGTATCATTTCGCCACTGTCAAACCGCTTCCCCACGACGTGACGCTGGTGTCTGCACGTACCCGCCGCAGCCGACGCTCGCGCGCCGAGCATGCCGGCCGTCCCCGGCTCGCGGACGTGGCGCGCGCCGCCGGCGTGTCGACGATGACCGTGGTGCGCGTCCTGCGCGATCCGGCGAAGGTTGCG
Source organism: Burkholderiales bacterium (assembly GCA_025935435.1). GTDB lineage: Bacteria > Pseudomonadota > Gammaproteobacteria > Burkholderiales > Casimicrobiaceae > VBCG01. The sequence continues at coordinate 3,709 of JAICVH010000046.1, read as the reverse complement.
GAGGCGACGCGCGCACGCGTCCGCGGCGTGTTGAGCGAAACCGGGTACACGCCCGACCTGATTGCGCGCGGCCTCGCCTCCAGCCGATCCGGGTTGGTCGCCGCGGTGATCCCCGTGCTCACCAATTCGCTGATCGCGGAAATCATGCAGGGGCTGACCGATGCGCTCGCGCCGGCGGGCCTACATCTCCTCATCGGCGCGAGCGGTTTCTCGGCAGCCGAAGAGGAAGTGCTCGTGCGCGCCTTCCTGTCGCGCCGCGTCGACGCGCTGTACCTGACCGGCATGATCCACACCGCCGGGACGATACGCATGCTGAAGCAGGCCGGCATCCCGGTGGTGGAAGGGGGCAATCTCGGCGGCAATGCGATCGACATGGTCGTCGGTTATTGCAACAGCGAGGCAGCACGCGCGGTCACCCGCTACCTGGTGCGGCAACGCTATCGCTCGATCGGCTACATCGGCGCGCACCCGGCGGACAACGATCGCGCACGCGATCGTCGTCGCGGTTTCGAGGAAGCACTGAAAGCCGCACATCGCCACGTCGATCCGCGGCTGTGCATCGAGACGACGCTCGATCTGGAAGCGGGCGCGAGCGCGATGGCGACGCTGCTCACCCGCCGCGCGGGACTGCGCGCGGTGTTCTGCTCGGCCGACGCGCTCGCCGTCGGCGCGTTGTACGAATGCCAGCGCCGTGGACTGCGCGTTCCCGACGACGTGGCGATCGCCGGATTCGACGACATACCGATCGCCGCGCAGATCGTGCCCGCGCTCACGACGCTTCGCGTGCCCCGCTACGAGATCGGCCATCGCGCGGGCACGATGATCCGTGATCGGCTCGAAGGGCGGCCGGTCGCGCGCCGCATCGTCGACACGCGCTACGAACTGGTGCCGCGCGACAGCGCGTAACGGAAAATCCGATCAATACGCGTTGACCTCGTTGCCTGGGATGGGGATTACAACGCGCGATGCGACGCTGCTCCGGCCCGCGCCATGCCGCGTACATCTCGTCCTGCAGCGCGTGATCGGAGCCCTCGTAGCGCGGCGAAAAATGGACAGCCACGCCCCGACGCCAACGCCAAGCGCCGCGAGGCGGTCCTTCGCCACGTTGACGTGCGCCTTCTCCTCGATCGCATACGCGAGGCACGGGATGTCGTGATCGACGAAGCGCGCACGCACACGGAACGTTGCCTCGTCGTGAACGATGTCGTCGTCAACCGTCCACGACGTGCTCGATTCGCGAACAAAGTTGGTTCGCGACGAAAAACGCGAGCAGGTGGTCGAAGCCCGCGAAGTGGTCCATGTGCGCATGCGTCACGAACACGTGGGACAGGCGCATCAGCTTGCGTGGCGGCAGAACCCGTATATCGCCTAGATCGAACAGCAGCGCCCGCCGCTCGTCCCGGAAGTCGACGTAAAGCCCGGGCTCGCCGAATGCCTCGTTGACGAGACGCGGCTCGAACAGGCAACGCATGGCGACATCCGCCCGGGCTCAAAGCGCCTCAGCCGGGAAACGTCTCGACCAGCTCGGCGAGTCGCGCCTTCGCGTCGTGGAGGATCGGCACCCCGTCGCCGAAGAGCAGGGCGTCGAAGTCGAGTTCGAGCAGGTTGCGAAGGCTTTGGCGCAGCCGCGGCAGATCGTCGATCACCTGCTCGCGAAGCAGGCCGCAGGCGCCGGGCGGCTTGCCGATCACCGCATCACCGACGAACAGCAGGCGACGCTCGGGCCAATGCAGCACGACTTCACCGGGCGACTTGCCGGGCGCCGGCTCGATCACCAGCGGCCCGATCTTCTCTCCGATCAGCAATTCACCGTCGAGGGTCGTCCCCTGCCCCATCGCATGCGGCGCGTCATCCGGATGAATGAATATCGATGCACCGGTGCGCGCACGGATCGCATTCGCCGCACGCGAATGGTTGCGGTTGGTGATCAGTATTTTCGCTACACCCAGACGCTCGATCTCTGCGAGGTCGTCGCCGGGGACGACCGGATCGATGCAGAGATTGCCGTCGGGATGAAGCACCAGGTACCCATTGAAGTCGTAGCCGTGTGGCTCCGAAAACCACGACCACGTGAACACGTCCGGCACAATCGTTCGCATCGTGCGTCCCCTCCCAGCGGGTGCGTGAATGCATCTGCAGCGCGTGCCAACGCATTCTAGCGCCCCGACTGAACGATCGCGGCCGCCCGGAGTCTTTTGGACATGCAGCGCGCATTGATCGTGATCGGCATCGTCATTGCACTGGCCGGCGTACTGTGGCCGTGGATCTCCCGGCTGCCGCTCGGCCGGCTGCCGGGCGACCTGCGCGTCGAAACGGCGAGCGGTGGCTTCTTCTTCCCGATCGTCACCTGCCTCGTCATCTCCGTCGTACTGTCGCTGCTCCTCTGGCTGTTTCGCAAGTAGCGGTTGAAGATCGCGACGTACAACGTCAACGGCGTCAACGGCCGGCTGCCGCGACTGATCGAATGGCTCGCGGAAACGGCACCCGATGTCGTCTGCCTGCAGGAGATCAAGACCGGCGACGCCACGTTTCCAGCGCGCGCGATCGCCGACGCCGGTTATGGCGCGGTCTGGCATGGCCAGCGAAGTCACCACGGCGTCGCCATTCTCGCGAAGGATGCGTCTCCGCGCGAGATTCGACGCGGTCTGCCGGGCGATCCGGACGACCGCGAAGCCCGTTACCTCGAGGCGGAGACGATGGGCATCGTCACGGCGTCGGTGTATCTGCCGAATGGCAATCCGCAGCCCGGCCCGCGCTTCGACTACAAGCTTGCCTGGTTCGATCGGCTGATCACGCACGCGCAGACGTTGCAGCGCGCAGCAACTCCGGCAGTGCTCGCCGGCGACTTCAACGTCGTGCCGACCGACGCGGACATCTACAACGCATGGCTATGGGCGCATGACGCCGTGATGCAGCCCGCGTCGCGTGCCGCGTACGGCCGCCTGCTGGAGCAGGGTTGGGTCGACGCAACGCGCGCGCTCCACCCGCGCGATCGCATCTACACGTACTGGGTCAACACGCAGGCGTTCCGCCGCAACCACGGGTTCCGGATGGATTTCCTGTTGCTGAATGCGGCGCTCGCCGCGCAATTGCAGGCGACCGGCGTGGACACCGAATATCGCGGACGCGATCGACCGAGCGATCACGCGCCGGTGTGGGTCACCGTGTCGCGGTGAATGCGCGCGAATACGCGTCGAACTAACCGCTGTTCCAGGCCCGCAATGCGTGGCCGGCATCGGCCGCGAAGCTCCGCGCGACCATGACGATGTACGCAGGTGAAGCGTCGGGTCGATAGAACAGCGCCGCGATATGGCCGAGCAGGCTCTGTGCGCAGTGACCCGGCGGAAATACGCGCGAATCGAAGTCCAGCGGACATCCGCGATTCAGCAAGCGCGCGGCATTCCCGCCGCAAACCAGCCACCCGACGTAGCTCGACGACACGTCGAACAACGCACCACCGGCCGCATTCACCGCGTTTCGCGCAGCATCGAAATCGTCGGCACGTAAAGCAGCGGAACGGACGAACAGCCAGGACGAAGGACCAAGCCACAGCAGCGGGTCATCGATGCGTGTTGCGGGGCGACCAGAATCATCCGGTCGGCGATCGCCACGCACCGCGCTGCCGTTCGCCTGCACCGGCACCTGCAATCCGGTGACGCCCGTGACGGCGGCAACGAACGCGGCGTCGACCGGATTGCCGCGGATATTC
>JAICVH010000508.1 GCA_025935435.1 Burkholderiales bacterium | reverse complement strand
TATCGACCCACAACGGAGTGCTCGCGAGATCGTTTGCTTCCAGACCCAGCATCGCAGCAACTTCTGATTGCGACATCGACGCTGCGCGGTGACGGGGCGGATTGGCGGTCAGTGTCCACACGTCGCCGTCGGCGCGCACCGGAATCACGCCGGCGCGGAGCTCGAGCGTCAATTGGTCACCCGCGCGTGTCAGTTCGCGCACCACGTGCGCCGAACCGAGCGTCGGATGCCCGGCGAACGGCATTTCGAACGTTGGCGTGAAGATGCGCACGCGTGCGGTCGCCCGCTCGGAGGGCAGCACGAACGTCGTTTCGGATACATTGAACTGAAGCGCGAGCGCCTGCATCGTCGCGTCGTCGAGCGCGCGGCCGTCCTCGACGACGACGAGCGGATTGCCGGCGAGCGCCGACTCGGCGAACACGTTGACGATTCGAAACGTCAGCAGCGTCATTCAAAGTCTCCGTACTGTCACGCCGCGTTGCTTGCCGCGGTTGCGGCGCGATCGAGAAGTTGTCGCGCAAGGCGTGAGAACCCAGCTGGCGTCGTGTCATCGACGTGCAGCACGGCCGCCTGCCGATAGCGCGGGAAATTCCGTTCTATTGCGCGGCCGTACGAAGGATCGTAGTGAACGTCGAGCAGATCTTCGATCAGCGCCGCCGTCGCACCCGACCGGACCAGCGCAGTCCACCGACCGACGGTGCTCTTGCCATGCAATGCAGCGAGCGATGCAAGCCGCGCATCCAGCGCTTCGCCATCCCCTGCGAAGTGGGCATAATCGGCCATCAGCATCGCGACGCGCAGCGCGCGCGGCGTCTCGACACGCAGGCACGGTGAAGCCCGCATCTGTGCGAGCAAGGCGTCGGGCAATTGCAGGCGGCCGATCCGACGGCTTTCCGATTCGACGAACACGGGTTCGTGCGTGTCGAACGACGCAAGTGCGTTGAGCAGACTGCTTTCGAACATCTTCTGCGATGGCTGCGGGTCGCCGGGCAAATCGCCGAGCAGCGATCCGCGATGTCGCGCGAGCCGCTCGAGGTCGAGCACCTGTCCGCCTTCTGCAGCAATGGCTTCGATCAGGCGTGACTTGCCCGATCCGGTGAGACCGCACACGACGCGAAACCGAAACCGATCCGGCGCATGTGCGAGCATCGTGACCACATGGCGGCGCCACGCGCGATAGCCGCCGTCCAGTTGCACGGCGCGAAAGCCGATTTCCTCGAGCACGTGGACGAGCGAGCGGCTGCGCTGACCACCGCGCCAGCAGTACACGAGCGGCGACCAGTCGCGCGGCTTGTCGCGTGCGTACGTCTCGCAGATCGCCGCAATGTTGCGAGCAACGAGCGCTGCGCCGACCTTGCGCGCATCGAAGGCCGACTGTTGCACGTACATCGTGCCGACGTGGGCACGCTCCGCATCGTCCAGCACCGGCAGATTGACGGCCCGCGGCAGATGATCCTCGGCGAATTCCGACGGCGAACGCACGTCGATACATTCGGGGTACGACATCCAGTCCGCAACATCGACCTTGATCGTCGCGCGCTGCGGCGGCCCGGGTGGCAGCGGCGTCATCATCGCCGCGCCAGCAGCGGAACGAGCACCGGCCACACGTTGTCCAGGATGCGCGCCTGCGCGGCGGCGGTCGGATGGATGCGGTCGCCCTGGAACAGCGCGAGATCCTCGCCGAAGCCCTCGAACACATACGGCACGATCGGCGTGCGGCGCGCCTTGGCGACGTCGACGAAGAGCGCGTCAAACGTGCGCGCGTATGCGGCCCCGTAATTCGGCGGCACTTTCATGCCGACGATCAGCGGTTTTGCGCGCGCGTTTGCGACAGCCACGACCATCGCATCCAGGTTTGCGCGCGTCGATTGCAGATTGCCGCCGCGCAGCGCGTCGTTGCCGCCGAGTTCGATCAGGACGATCGACGGCTTGTGTTCGCGCAGCAGCGCGGGTAGGCGCGCGAGTCCACCCGCGGTCGTGTCGCCGGAGATCGACGCATTGACGATGCGTTCGCGGTAGCCGTGCTGTTTCAGGCGCGCCGCCAGGAGATCGACCCAGCCTTCGCCCTTCGCCAGTCCGTACCCCGCGGAAATCGAATCGCCGACGACCAGCAGCACCGGGGCCGGCGCTTGTGCGAGCGCGTGGCTGCCGAAGGCGAGCACGATCCATGCGACGAGCAATCGAACCAATGTCATGACCGCATTGTAGCGTCGCGTGCATGCCGCTTTTTTGTCGCGGCGCGCACAGAGACTCGCGTGAGACGTCATCGTTGGCTGCGCCAAGTAGAATCGGGCGACCAGACGCCGTCGCTCGCATCGACGATGGGAGCATCGCCCGCGCGCCGCGCGACGTGAAACGTATGCCGCAGCGGCTTGTCTGATGACGACGCGTCGACGACTTCATGCCACCCGCCATCATCCGCGCGAGCGCGCTGACCAAGATCGTCCAGAGCGGCGACGAGCCGCTGACGATCCTCGACGCAGTGTCATTCGACGTCTCCGCCGGCGCGACGATTGCCATCGTTGGCGCAAGCGGGTCGGGCAAGACGACGCTCCTCGGGCTGCTCGCCGGTCTCGATCAACCATCGTCGGGCGATGTCGTCATCGATGGCGTCGCGCTGTCGACGCTCGACCAGGACGGCTGCGCCGCGATGCGGCAGCGGCTGCTCGGGTTCGTATTCCAGTCGTTTCAGTTGCTGCCGGCGTTGACGGCGCTCGAGAACGTCATGCTTCCTCTCGAACTCGCCGGCGCCGACGACGCGTCCGAACGAGCGCGCAAC
>JAICVH010000373.1 GCA_025935435.1 Burkholderiales bacterium | reverse complement strand
CTTCGACATCGATGCGCCGACGCTCGCGGAGGCGATCGAACGCTATCCCGAGGCGACGAAGGTCGGCATCGAGCGCGCCATGCGCGAAATCCAGGAGATGCGCAGGCAAGCGTCGTCGTCCATCGTCGTGCCGCCCGCCGGCGCGACACTCGGGCCAGGCGGGCCGCTCGGCGGCGGCGGCAAGATTCAGCTTCCTTGATCGCGAAACACTAACGCGCTGCGACGCCAGCGCGCTTCGCGCGCACTGCACCGCGTCGCGCGGCCGCGCCGGCGGCAGCTTCGAGGCGCCATTCCGGATCCTTCGCGTAGCGCGCGGCGAGAAAATCGATGAACCCGCGCACTTTCGCAGACAGATGGCGCCGGCTTGGATACGCCGCATTGATGTTGATGGCCGGCGGCGTGTAGCCGGGTAACAAGCGCACCAATCGCCCTGCGCGCACGTCGTCCGCGACGATGAAATCGGGCGCGATCGTGATTCCGGCGCCGGCGACTGCGAGTGCGGTAAGCATCGCACCGTTGTTCGCATGCATCGAGCCGGTCACCTTCACTTCGTGCAACCGGGCAGCCGCATCGGCGAAACGCCACACGTTGCCGTCCGACGAATATTCGTAGGTCAGGCACGCGTGCTGGCGCAGATCATCGGGCGTGCTGAGCGGCGGATGCTGCGCCACATACGACGGTGCCGCGCAGCAGATGATTTCCGCAATTCCGATGCGCCGTCCGATCAGCGCCTGGCTGCCGATGTCGCCGATGCGGATCGCAAGATCCAGCCCTTGATCGACGAGGTCGACGGGGCGGTCCGACAGCTCGATGTCGAAGCGGACCTGCGGATGTTGCGACGCGAAGGCCGCGATGGCCGACGCGAGATAGCGAATGCCGAAACTGATCGACGCCGTCACGCGCAGCGTGCCGCGCGGGACGATCGACGCCGCGGTGACGACCTGTTCGGCCTCGTCGAGGTCCGCCAGCAGTTGCACGCAGCGCTCGTAGAACGCCTGCCCGCTTTCGGTCAGTGACAGTCGGCGCGTCGTCCGGTTGAGCAGGCGCGCACCGAGATGCGCCTCCAGCTCCGAGACCTGTCGCGAAACCGAGGAAACCGACATATCGAGCCGTTCCGCCGCGCGCGCGAAGCTGCCGCTTTCAACGACGCGGGTGAAGGCGGTCAGGGCCTGCAAGCGGTCCATCGGCGGATTATTGCATGGGTTGCAACAGTATTTCCTTCGGAAGCCTGTTTATCCTGGTGATCGCAACCTGCATCATGCATACGTCGCGTCGCTCCTGACGCCAAATCGAGGGAATCGCCCATGTCGTCCACCTATCGCATCGATGCCGCCGCCGTGGTGCTGCGTACCACGCTCGGCGTCATGTTCATTGCCCACGCATTGCTCAAGTACTTCGTGTTCACGCTCCCCGGTACCGTCGCGTTCTTCGAATCGCTGGGCCTGCCGGGGCCACTCGCCTACGTAACGATCGCGGCGGAACTGATCGGCGGCGCGCTGCTCGTCGCCGGCATTCGCACACGGCACGTCGCGCTAGCGTTGATGCCGTTCGTGATCGGTGCAACCTGGGCGCACGCGGGCAACGGCTGGTCGTTCAGCGTGCCGAACGGCGGCTGGGAATACCCGGTGTTCCTGACGATCGCCACGCTGGTGACGGCGTTGCTCGGTAATGGTGCGCGCGACGAAATCACCATCCCCGCAACCGCCCGCTCGCAACTGCGTCCGGCCAATTGAGCGCTCACGACGACAAGACCGCGCACCGGCGCGATGAAGCGTTTCGCGCCGCGGGCGGTCCAACCTTTTCAAAGGAAATACAACGATGAAACTCTATTACGCACCGGGCGCGTGTTCGCTCGCCGCGCACATCGCACTCGCTGAATCCGGCCTCCCGTACACGACCGAACGCGTGGACCTTCGCTCGCACACCATCAGCGGTGGGCGCGATTACTACGGCTTGAATCCCAAGGGCTACGTGCCGCTGCTCGAACTCGACAACGGCGAGCGCCTGACCGAAGTCGCGGTGATACTGCAGTACATCGCCGACCGCAATCCCGGAACGCTCGCGCCGTCGTTCGGATCGATCGAACGCTACCGCGTGATGGAATGGTTGAACTTCATCGCGACCGAGATACACAAGGGCCTCGGGCCTCTGTGGAAGCCGACGACACCGGACGCATACAAGGCGATCGCGCTCGATAACGTCGGCGTTCGCTTCGATCATGTCGCGCAGGCGCTCGGCAAGCAGCCCTACCTTACCGGTGATCGCTTCACCATCGCCGACGCGTACCTGTTCACGATCGTTAACTGGCACAACTTCCTGAAGTTCGACCTCGCGCGCTGGCCGACACTCGTGCAATACCAGGCGCGCGTCGTTGCGCGTCCGGGCGTGCAGACCGCGCTACGAGCCGAGCATCTGTTGAAGCCGGACGCGAAGGCCGCGTAAGCGCGGAACAACGATGCAACGGATGCCCACGCTGTTCCTGTCGCACGGCTCGCCGATGCACGCCGTATCACCCGGCGTCGTCGGCGATGCGTGGGCTGCGCTCGGCAAACGTCTTCCTCGTCCCGATGCGGTCGTGATCGCGTCGGCGCACTGGGAGACGTCGCTGCCGATGGTCACCGGTAACCCGCGGCCGCAGACGATCCACGACTTCGGCGGCTTTCCCGAGGCGCTCTACGAGATTTCCTACCCTGCGCGTGGTGCACCGAACATCGCGGCGCGCGCGGTGACGCTGCTCAAGAACGCCGGGATCACCGCAGGCGTCGACGGCTGCCGCGGCCTCGATCACGGCGCATGGGTGCCGTTGCGCTGGATGTTTCCGCAAGCCGACGTACCGGTGATTCAGTTGGCGGTGCAACCCGCCCGTGGGGCGGCACATCACGTCGCGCTCGGGCGCGCACTGGCGCCGTTCAGCGATGAAAACGTGCTGATCATCGGCTCGGGTCATGCAACGCACAACCTGCGCGACTGGATGCACGGTCGCGACGGCGCGCGACCGCTGCCCTATGCCGTCGAGTTCTCAGAGTGGCTCGCGACGACGCTCGAAGCGCACGACGAACGCGCCCTCGTCGATTATCGCGACCGCGCGCCGGCCGCAGTGCGCGCACATCCGACCGAGGAACATCTGTTGCCCCTGTTCATCGCGTACGGCGCGGCTGGCGACGACGCGACGATCGAGCGGGTCGTGGACGGTTACGAAAACGGCGCACTGGCCCGCGACTCGTTCCTGTTCGAGCGGCGGCGCTGAACCAACGGGATGTGGCGCGCGAAACTTATGCTGTGACCGCAAAACGCGCGAACGCGAATATTCGCCTTGCCCGATCCCTGTCGCGCGCGGATGATGGGTCGGGTCGTTAACGATTCGTTACAAAACATTCCGCTTGCACGCCGGAGCAACCAGCGTCGGCTGCTGTCCGACATGGTAATAGGTCGAGCGCCGATCGTTCGCGAATTGGCCTGTCTCTACAGTGGCCGGGTGCCAGGTGTGCAAGCGGGAGTGGAAATGAAGCTTCGATCAGCAGCAGTTGCCGTGATGACCAGTTTCGCGCTGCTCGGGTGCGCGTATCCGGAACCGTACGCGGTCTACGACCG
>JAICVH010000395.1 GCA_025935435.1 Burkholderiales bacterium | reverse complement strand
CAGGCGTTGTCCGACGTCTCGTTTTCGATCCGCCAGGGCGAGATCTACGGTTTGATCGGCCCGAACGGCGCGGGCAAGACGTCGCTTTTCAACGTGCTGACCGGCATCTACCCGGCCGACGCCGGCGAGTTCACGTTCGACGGAAGGCCGGTAGGCGGACTCAAACCCCACGAGGTCGCGGCGCGCGGCATTGCGCGCACGTTCCAGAACATACGACTGTTCGCCAACCTGTCCGCGCTCGAGAACGTGATGATCGGTCGGCATGTCCGCACCAAGGCGACGGTGTTCGGCGCCATCTTCCGCAACGCGCGCACGCGTAACGAGGAGCGTGACATCGAGAAGCGCGGTTATGCGCTGCTCGAATACGTCGGCGTCCATCGTCGCGCCAACGACCTCGCCAAGCATCTTGCCTACGGCGACCAGCGCAAGCTGGAAGTCGCTCGTGCACTCGCCACCGAACCGCGGCTGCTGGCGCTCGACGAGCCGGCGGCCGGCATGAACGCGACCGAAACGGCGGCGCTTCGCGCATTGCTCGAAAACATCCGCCGCGACGGTACGACGATCTTGCTGATCGAGCACGACATGAAACTCGTGATGAGCCTCTGCGACCGCGTGCTGGTGCTCGACTACGGCAAGAAGATCGCGGAGGGCGTTGCCGCCGACGTTCAGAAAGACGACAAGGTGATTGCAGCGTACCTTGGTGGCGACATTTCGCTCAACCTGAAGCGCGCATGACATGACGGTGGCCCCGTCGTCCGAACCTCGCGTTGCGCGTGACGGCGCACCGCTGCTCGCGCTCGAGCGGCTCGCTGTCGCGTACGGCGGCATTCAGGCGGTCAAGGGCATCGATCTGAATGTTCGCGACGGCGAACTGGTATGCCTGATCGGCGCGAACGGCGCGGGCAAGACGACGACGCTGAAAGGTATCTGCGGAATGCTGCCGGTGAAGTCGGGGACGATTCGCTACGCCGGCGACGACATCACCGGACAGCCGTCTTATCGCCTGGTGCGCCGAGGCCTGGCGATGGTTCCCGAGGGACGGGGCATGTTCGGCGCACTGACGATCGAGGAAAACCTCGCCATGGGCGCGTACGCGCGCAATGACCGCGCCGCGGTCCGCGCCGACGTCGAGCGGGTGTTCACGCTGTTTCCGCGACTCAAGGAGCGCCGCCGCCAGACCGCCGGCACGCTTTCGGGCGGCGAGCAGCAGATGCTCGCGATGGCGCGTGCGCTGATGTCACGGCCGCGCCTGCTGCTGCTCGACGAGCCGTCGATGGGTCTTGCGCCGCTGATGGTGCAGAAGGTCTTCGAAACGATCATCGCCGTCGCCAGCGAAGGCGTGACGATGCTGCTGATCGAGCAGAACGCGAAGCTCGCGCTCGAGGTGAGCGATCGCGGCTACGTGATGGAGTCGGGTGAGATTACACTCGAGGGCCAGGCGTCCGCGCTGCTGCACGATCCGAAGGTGCGTGCGGCGTATCTCGGCGAAGCCGCCTGAAGCCGAGCCACCGACCCGCCACAGGTTCCCGCATTACCGACGACGTTCGCCCTCCGTCCGGACCGGCCCCGGACACCGGACCCGACCGCGCGACGTCTCGCGCAATACGCCGCGTGCCCACCGCACATGCGACCGCCTGGTATGCCGAAGCGATGCGGCTGTGGAAGCGCGGCCCGGTCGTCTTCACGCTGCTCGCGCTCATCATCCTCGCCGTCAACCTGTTGCTGAATCTCTTGCCGGTCGCAGGCACCGCGGTTGCGCAACTCGTGTTGCCGCTGCTCGAATGCGGGCTGCTGTACGCGTGTCTCGCTGCCGACCGCGGCGGCCGTCCGCGCCTTTCGCATCTGTTTGCGTTCGTTGCAGCACCGTGGCGTGCGCAGGCAGCGGTCGTTGCGGCGGGACTGCTGATCTTCGCCGTGCAGGCGTTGGTGGCGCAAACGCTCGGCGGGATCAACCTGCTCACGCCCGCGGATACCGGCGATCCCATCTCGGGAACTGCGCTCGTCGGCACGTATGCAGCGGGCATCGCAGTGTCGTTGCCGGTCACCTACGTGCCGTTCGCGGCATTGTTCGACGGCGCCGGCTTCCGCACGGCGTTCGCGCAAAGCGCCGAGGCGTTCGCGCGCAACCTGCGGCCGCTCGCCGTGTTCGGCGCGCTCTCGCTCGCGCTGTTGCTGGTCGGACTCGCGACCAGCGGGCTCGGATTGCTGCTGGCGCTGCCGTGGTCCGCTGCCGCGTCGTACGCGTCGTGGAAAGACGTGTTCGGCGTCGCGTAGGGCGAAAAAGTCGGGCGTGCCCGACGTCGGCGCCGTCCTACACGAATCTGATCGTTCGTCCGCTAGGGCGCGAAACGGCCGCGTCGATACCATCACCTTGCCTACATGGATGTACAACTGGAATCTGCGGCCATGCCTCTCGATCATGCACTTGGCGTTTTTCAGGGCGACAACAATCCTCCTCGGACGGAACGTCGCCGCGGCGATGACACCCGCGGGCGGCTCCTCGATGCCGTCGAGGGCCTGATCGCCGATCACGGGTTCAAGCCACTTACGCATCGGACGATCGCGTCGCGTGCCGAAGCCCACGTCGCTCTGCTCAATTACCACTTTGGCAGCAAGGAGCAACTGATCGAGGAAGCGCTGGCGCGCCGCGCGTCGCAGCTCCTCGCGTTGCAGCACGACGCGCTGGCCGCGTTACGCGCGCGCGGCGACTGGAACGTCGAAGACGTGCTGTGGGCGTATGGACGGCCATTCGCGTCGCTCGATCAAGCGGCACCGTCGGCGTGGCGCAATTATCTTTGCCTCGTGGCCCGGCTCGCCGGACACGACCCGTCCGACACCATCCTGATGCGGCATTTCGGCAGCGTGCATCGCGAATGCCTGGCCGCACTGCGTCATGCGTTGCCGAACGTCGACGATGCATCCCTCGCGGCAGGGTTCCGCCATTGCCGGCTGCTCCTCGAACACGACGCGCTTGCGCGCTGCAAGGCGGGGGGGAATGCGCCGGCCGTGGTCACGAAATTCGAAGAACTGATCGCCTTTCTCGCAGGTGGGTTGCGCGCACTGAACGCTACGCCGCACGCAGACGCGACGTCGCACTAACGTTTCCTGATCACCCGCAACGGCCGCTCGCAGCAGCGGCCGTTTTCACGTCGACGATCGCAGCGCGAAGCCGTTCGTAGGGGCGGCGTCATCACTGCGGATAACCTCGATGCGTTCGACCTGCGCGGCCGACGGACCGCGCAGGCACGCATCGACGAGCCGATCGACAACGTCGCGCGGTCCACGGAACAACGCCTCGACCGAGCCATCGCGACGATTGCGCACCCAGCCGCTCACGTGCGCCCGCTCCGCGGCACGCAGCGTCCAGTCGCGATAGCCAACTCCCTGCACGACGCCGCGGATTCGCACGAGCACGCTGCGTGCCGCCGCAGTCGTCCAT
>JAICVH010000369.1 GCA_025935435.1 Burkholderiales bacterium | reverse complement strand
CCACGCGCCAGCGTCGCGGCCCGGTTGCAGGTGCCGATGAACCCCAGGTTTTCGGCGTTGCGCTCGAAGCGCACGCCCGACACGACCGCGAGCGCATCGGCAAGCGGTTCGGGTGAGGCATCGTCGACGACCAGCACTTCGAAAGCGCCGCGCGTGTTCGCCGCGATGCTCGCAACGCAGGTGTACGTCAGCAGCGGCTCACCGAACGCGGGGACGATGATCGACACCTGCGGCGTATCCGAAGTCGGCACCGACAGCGGTTCGACGCGCGACGCAACGTGCCAAACGCGTGCCGCGGTCGGCCGATAACGCTCGCCGCGACGCAGTTTGCGCATGACGCGCCGTGCGAGCGCCGCCGGTCCGTCGTTGCGTAGCACCGTCCACGCGAGCGCCGAATAGCGCGGCAGCTGGCGGATCGCATGACGCGGCATTGCCCAGTACGTCGGCGCGTCCCTGACCGCATGCGCAGCGACGCGCAGCGGCGCGGTGATTCGCCAGCTTGCCGACGCTTCGAAGTCCAGGACGCGCTGTCGCGTGGCCGCCAGCGCCTGCTCGCGCTCACGCAACGACTCGCGCACCATCGCCAGCTCGCGTCGCGCTTCGATCAAATCGACCGCAACGCGGCGTGGGTCGCCGGTGCCATGCGTGCGCATGATGCGAAGGTCTTCGAGATCGCGTTCGGCACTCTCGATTCGCCGCCCGAGTTCAGCGCGCGCTTCGACGTGACCGCACAGCGCGCCTGCGATGTACAACTCGCGAAGCGGCAGCGGCGCTGCACCAGGCGATGCAACCGGCACGAAATGGTGCGCCGCCAGCGATGGCAGCGGCCCGTTCAGCGCGGGCTTCGCCGACGGCAGCGGCGCGGCATACAACGCGACGTAGCGGTCAGGCTCCATTGGCTTAATTCAGGCGCTGTCGACCGCGTCGACGGCGCTGGTGACAGGAGGGCCGCCGAGTGCTGCCGACGCGCGCACCGCGTCGCGTGGCTCGTTCGCAGCAACACCCGCCGCATCGAGCAGCGCTGCGATCCACGCCTGCGCGGGCGCATCCCACGGGACGAGGCGCGCAGCAGCGTTGCCGGCGAGTCGTTCGGGAAACGCACCGAGCGCCGAGGCGACGATCGGCGTCCCCGCCGCCAGCGCGACCGACAGCGTGTACGCGTAGGTCTCGGGAACCTGCGCGGGAAAGAACACCACATCGGCGCGCTCGCCCGCGAGCAACCTCGGGAGCGACCGCTCCTCGTACGAGCCGTGGACGGACAACGTTTCATCCTGCGTCAGCGGCTCGGTCGTCGAACCGAGTATGCGAAACATCATCGCCAGCCCGCGTCGCTGCACGAGCCGCGCGCACTGTTCGACGACGCGCAAGCCTTTTTCCGGCGACAGGTTTCCAAGCGTCACGACGCGAACGACGCGCCCAATCGGCGTCGGTGCGGGCTCCGCGTGTGGCCACACATCGATCGATACACCGGGAAGATGTCGCGCGATGCGTGAGGCAACATCGCGCGACGGCGCAATGACCCGCGCAGCGTTGCGCACCAGGTCGCCGAGCGCCGCGCGCCAGGCACGGATGTCGAGCCCCCACTGCACGGGCCGCTCGCCAACGCACGCGGCGCAACCTGCCTCGTCCGGTTCCCCGCAGTAGTGGCCGCCGGCGTCTGCGAGATGGTATTGCGGGCAGATCGCGTAGTAGTCGTGCAGCGTACAGTCGTACGGCAGTCCGCAGGCGGCAGGCAGTTGCAGGATCGCCTGCGGCAGTGCGTGGACGTGATGAAAATGCAGCCGCACGACGCCGATCGCACGCAGCGTATCGCGCAGCGCGCCAAGTTCATCGGGCAGCCGGAACCACATTGCGAACGCCGGGTTGCAAAGCGGCGCCCGCAATTTGACGGTCACCGCGTCGACCGGCTCGAGATAAAGCACGTCGGCGCGCTCGCGCAGCAGGTGCGTCAGATCGTCCATGTGCCGCCGTATGCCGCCGCCCCAAGCGTGCGCGATGAACAGGATCGCCGGCCGGGGCGACGCAGCAAGTCGCGCAAGGTCGACTCGACCGGCGAGGCGTCGAAAGTCGGCGCTTTCGTTACGATGGCGAAGCACCTCGGGCGAATACAGATTCATGAGCGCGCTCGCCGCCGGATGACGGTCGAGTGCCGTCGCGCGCTCGCCGGCGGCACTACTCCCGACGAACACGTCGCCCGCGATGCGGGTTCCAAAGCCGCGCTCGCGCGCCCGCCACGCGAAGTCGATGCCCGTTGCGCGACCGTCGTCGCCTTCGAATCCGCGCAGCGGACCGATCGCCGCCAGACATTCACGCGTGACGTACAGGCACGGGACGTCGAGCACGGTTGCCGACGCCGATTCGCCGCGGTTGACGCGCGCGAAGACCGCGTCGAGCGTATCGACGTCGACCGCGTCGTCCGTCGGTGCTTCGGAAGCGCCTGCGTATACGGCCGAGCCAACCGCATCGGTGAACGGTACGACCACACCCGCGCCCGACGCGATGACCTGCGCGGCGAGGCGATCGAGCCAATCGCCGGACACCCGCGCGTACGGCTGCAGCAGAACGACATCGCGGTCTTCGTGCCGAGCGATCGCGCGGTTGACGCGCGTTGCGGCATCGGTCCCGCGCTCACGGAGCAGGGTCATGCGTGGATCGGACACCGGGATGTCGACATCCGCGTCGGCGTCGATCAGCACCGTGACCTCGAACGCCGTCGCGTTCGGCGATGCGAGCACGCGCTCGACGCACAGGCGCGCTGCGGCGGCGTCGCTTCCCGCGAGAACGATGACGTCGACCGTTGCCTGCGACGCAGCTACCACGCCGCTGCCGTTGCGCGGAACATCGGTCGCATCACGCGAGCGTCAGAACGACGGGTTGATGGTCGGCCGCCTGGGTTTCCTGGTCGACACGCACCGCGCGCACCCTTGAACGCAGTTCTTCTCCGATGAAAATGAAATCGCACTGCAGCTCGGGGTCGGTGGGTTCGTTCTTCTGATAGATCTTGAACGTCGACGGATGCGCGACACCCGGATGGGCGACGTGCCAGGCATCGACGAGCGGCGGCGTCGCGTCGTCGAACGGCGCAAGCATCCGGGCGTACTCCGGCCACTCGGGTTCGAAATTGAAGTCGCCGGTGATCACGGTGGCGCGCGGCCGCACGTACGTTTGGAACGGGCCGCCGTCGGTCATCGTCACCTGCGCGTCGCGAGCGTACGCGTGGCCTTCCGCATACGCGGCGCGTAGCGCATCGACCTGCGCCATCCGCTGCGGATGCGAGTAATACTCGAGATGGGTCGTGATGACACGCACGGGACCGATGTCGCTGTCGACGACCGCCTCGATGGCGATGCGGGGCATTCCCGGCACGCCCGGATCACACGGAAACGGCAACAGGTAACGATAGACCTGCAGCACCGGCAATCGCGACAGGATCATGTTGCCGAAGCGTCGGCGGCGGCGGCCCTCGGCCGGCTGATCGACGGCAACGCCCGGGACCGGCGTGCATTCGGGCAGCAACGCCGCGAGCCGCGCGAACTGATCTTCGCCGTCGCTGCCGCCCAGCCGAGGATCGGGGTAGTTGTCCGCGATCTCCTGCAGGCACAGCACGTCGAAGT
>JAICVH010000381.1 GCA_025935435.1 Burkholderiales bacterium | reverse complement strand
TTCAAGCACGCGAACTTCGCCGGCACGTCGAAGCACGGCGGGGTGCTGGTGCTGGCCGGCGACGACCACGCAGCCAAGTCGTCGACGTTGCCGCATCAGTCGGACCATCAGTTCTCCGCCGCGATGATGCCGGTGCTGTATCCGTCGTCGGTGCAGGAGATCATCGACCTCGGGCTGCACGGCTTCGCGATGAGCCGTTATTCCGGATGCTGGGTCGGCTTCAAGTGCGTTTCGGACACCGTCGAGAGTTCCGCGTCGGTGTATGGCGATGCCGATCACGTCGAGATCGTCGTACCGGACGACTTCCCGCTGCCGCCCGACGGCGTTTCGATCCGCTGGCCCGATCCGTTCCTTGCCACCGAGGCGCGGATGCAGGACTACAAGATTTACGCGGCGTTGCACTACTGTCGCGTCAATCGGCTGAACCGCATCGTCATCGATTCGCCGAATCCGCGGCTCGGCATCATCACCAGCGGCAAGAGTTACCTCGACGTCCGGCAGGCGCTCGACGATCTCGGCATCACGCAAGCCGATGCCGCGAGCATCGGCATTCGGCTGTTCAAGGTCGCGATGCCCTGGCCGCTCGAGCCGGAAGGCGTGCGTCACTTCGCCGAAGGCCTCGACGAAATCCTCGTCGTCGAGGAAAAGCGGCAGATCGTCGAATACCAGCTGAAGGAGCAGCTCTACAACTGGCGCGACGACGTTCGCCCGCGCGTCGTCGGCAAGTTCGACGAAAAGGGCGAATGGGTGCGCCCCCATGGTGACTGGCTGCTGCCACCGCACGCGGAACTGACGCCGGCGATGATCGCCCGCGTCATCGCGCAACGGATCCAGCGCCTCGACCTGCATCCGCGCACGGCGGAATCGATTCGCCAGCGCGTCGACTTCATCAACCAGAAGGAGCACGCGCTCGCGCGACCGACGATCAGCCTCGCGCGCACACCGTATTTTTGCTCGGGCTGCCCGCACAACACGTCGACGAAGGTGCCCGAAGGCAGCCGCGCAACGGCCGGCATCGGCTGCCATGTCATGGCGATCTGGATGGATCGCAACACGTCGACGTACACGCACATGGGCGGCGAAGGCGTGCCCTGGATCGGCCAGGCGCCGTTCACCAACGAGAAGCATGTGTTTGCGAATCTCGGCGACGGCACGTACTACCACAGCGGGATCCTCGCCATCCGCGCGGCGGTCGCCGCGGGCGTCAACATCACGTACAAGATTCTTTACAACGACGCCGTCGCAATGACGGGCGGCCAGCCGGTCGACGGCCCGCTCTCGCCGCGTGACATCGCGCTGCAATGCGCGGCGGAGGGCGTTTCGAAAATCGTCATCGTGAGCGACGAGCCGGACAAGTATCCGGACGACTATTTCGCCGACGACATCGATATCCATCATCGCGATGAGCTCGATGCCGTGCAGCGGCAACTGCGCGAAACGACCGGCACGACGATCCTGCTCTACGACCAGACCTGCGCTGCCGAAAAACGCCGTCGTCGCAAGCGCGGCAAATTCGCCGATCCTGCCAAGCGCGTCGTGATCAACGACCTCGTATGCGAAGGCTGCGGCGACTGCAGCGTCAAATCGAACTGCGTGTCGGTCGCGCCGGTCGAGACGGAGTTCGGGCGCAAGCGCACGATCGACCAATCGTCCTGCAACAAGGACTACTCGTGCGTCAACGGGTTCTGCCCGAGTTTCGTCACCGTGCACGGCGGCCAGTTGCGCAAGCCGAAGAAGGCGAACTTTGGTGACTTCCCCGCGTTGCCGGAACCGGCTCATGCGTCGAGCGCGGCACCGTACGGGATTCTCGTCACCGGCATCGGCGGCACCGGCGTCGTGACCATCGGCGCGCTGCTCGGCATGGCGGCGCATCTCGAAGGCAAGGGCTGCAGCGTGCTCGACATGACCGGTCTCGCGCAGAAAAACGGCGCGGTGGTCTCGCACGTCCGCATCGCCGATACGCCGGAGCAGTTGCACGCGACGCGCATCGCCGCCGGCGAAGCGAAGCTTGTGCTCGCCTGCGACATACTGACCGGCGTCGGCAACGAAGCGCTCGCGAAGATGCAGAAGGGCGTGACCAAGGCGCTCGTCAACACGGCGCTCGTCATGCCGGCGCAATTCACACGCGATCCGGATCTCCGATTCCCGACGGGTTCGATGGAGCAGGAGATCAAGGACGCGGTCGGGGCAGGTGACGCCGAATTCTTCGACGCCACCAAGCTCGCGACCGGCCTGATGGGGGACTCGATCGCGACCAACCTGTTCATGGTGGGCTATGCGTATCAGCGCGGCCTGCTGCCAATCGGCGAAGCGGCGATCCTGCGCGCGATCGAATTGAACGGCACCGCGATCGAATCGAACAAGCAGAGTTTTCACTGGGGACGCCTCGCCGCGATCGACGCTGCGCACGTCGCACAGGCGGCAATTCCCGCTGCGACGCCGGAATCGCAACGACTTTCCGAATCGCTCGATGAAATGATCGAACGCCGGCGCGCGTTCCTAACCGACTACCAGGACGCCGCGTATGCGAGGCGCTACACCGATCTCGTCGCCAGGGTGCGCGGCGTCGAAGCGCAAAAGCAGCCGGGCACGACCGACCTGACCGAAGCGGTCGCGCGCTATTACTTCAAGCTGCTCGCCATCAAGGACGAGTACGAAGTCGCGCGCCTGTACGCGGAAACGGATTTCGTCGCTCGGGTCGCCGCACAATTCGAAGGCGACTACAAGCTCAACTTTCACCTCGCGCCGCCGACGCTCAGCAAGCCGCAGGGGAAGACCGACGAACCGAAAAAATCCGCGTACGGCCCGTGGATGTTGTCGGCATTCCGCGTCCTCGCGAAGCTGCGTCGGCTCCGCGGTACGGCGCTCGATGTGTTCGGCAGAACCGAGGAACGCAAACGCGAGCGCGCATTGATCGGCGAGTACGAAACGCTCGTGGACGAGCTCTGCACACGGCTCGCGCCTCAGAACTACGAGGTTGCCGTCGCACTCGCGTCGATTCCCGAGCACATCCGTGGCTACGGTCATGTCAAGGAGCGCCACTTGAAAGATGCGAAGGCGCGCGAAGCGGCGCTCCTCGATCGTCTGCGCGGTGCCTCGCAGCCCTTGCCGATGCCGAAGGTCGCCGTCGCCGCCGATTGACGTCGCGGGCCGCGCACGCTGCCCGATTGCCTGCATGAATGCGCCCTCGTCTGCGCGCACGTTCGCGCCCGATGCCTTTGGCGCTGTGCGCGCGTGGTTTGCCTCGCAAGCGTGGTCGCCGTTCCCGTTCCAGGAAGCGGTCTGGGCCTCCTACGCACGCGGTGAGTCGGGCCTCATCCACGCGCCGACCGGTATGGGCAAAACGTACGCGGCGTGGCTCGGCCCGCTGGTGTTCGGGCCCGCCGGAACGATCGATGCGCCGCCGCCGCTCGGGGTCATGTGGCTGACGCCGCTCCGCGCGCTTGCGCAGGACACCGGCCTTGCGCTCGCGCGTGCCGCCGCGACCTTGCAGCCGCACTGGACCGTTGATGTGCGCACCGGCGACACCGCTGCCTCCG
>JAICVH010000321.1 GCA_025935435.1 Burkholderiales bacterium | reverse complement strand
TGTTCCTGCTTGCGGAGCAGGCAAAGCGCCAGGCGCAGGAACGGATTTCCTTCGCGGAGGAAAAGGCTGCGCGCGAAGCGGCCGAGCGCGCGTCGCGTCGGCTCGCGATCCTCGCCGAAGCGAGTGGGTCGCTCGCGAGCTCGCTCGATCTCGAGGCGACCTTGCGCGAGCTCGGCCGGCTGATCGTGCCTCGCTTTGCTGACGTCTGTCTCGTCTCGCTCGCGCCGGGAGACGGACATCCCGCACGCCACGAGATGACCTGGGGTACCAACGAGGCCGAATTCCCGCTGCTCAACGCCTCGATGCTCGAAATTGGCGACGAACTCGTCGCCGATGCCGTCGCCCGTGTGTGCGCATCCGGCAAGCCGGAAACCATCGAACGTGATCCGGACAGCCCCGCACAATCGCGCATACCGCTGCCGCGCGGCCTTACTGCGCACACGTTGTTGCTCTGTCCGCTGCTCGTCCGTGCGCGCAAGCTCGGCGCGCTCACGCTCGGCATCGACACGCGAGAGCGGCGTTTCGATGCGGATACCGGTGCGATGGTCAATGAGCTCGCGTCGCGCGCCGCGACTGCGATCGACAATGCGTTGCTGTTCCGCAAGATCCAGGACGAGGACCAGCGGAAGAACGAATTTCTCGCGATGCTTGCGCACGAGCTGCGCAATCCACTCGCGCCGATCAGCAACGCCGTGCACATCCTGCGCGTGAGCGACGGCGATCCCGGCAAGCTCGCGTGGGCGCGCGAGCTGATCGCACGCCAGCTGAAACAGCTCGTACGGCTGGTCGACGATCTGCTCGACGTGTCGCGGATCACGCGCGGCAAGATCGAGCTCAACATTGGGCCGGTCGACGTTGCGCAGGTCGCGACGGCGGCCATCGAAACCAGCAGACCCAACATCGACGGCAACCGGCACACGCTGTCGGTGCAGCTGCCGACGGAGCCGCTGTACGTGCAGGGCGATTTCGCGCGCGTTTCGCAGATTCTCTCCAATATCATCAACAATGCGGCCAAATACACCCCGAAGGGCGGTCGCATCTCGCTGATGGCCGGGCGCGAAGAGGGTATGATCGTGTTTCGCATCCGCGACTCCGGCGTCGGCATTCCGCCGGAGTTTCTCGCGAGCATCTTCGATCCGTTCACGCAGGTGGATCGCACGCTCGCGCGATCGCATGGCGGGCTCGGCATCGGACTTACGCTCGTGCGCCGGCTGGTCGAGATGCAGCAGGGTAACGTCACGGTCAAGAGCGAAGGGCGCAACCGCGGCAGTGAGTTCACCGTGCGTTTGCCGCTTGCCGATGTTAGGGATGCACCACTCGTCGAAGCGGAGCCGCACGAGGCTCCGTCGCCGGCCGGATTGCGGATACTCGTCGTCGACGACAACCGCGATGTCGCGGACAGCACGGCGAGCGTCATGCGGATGACCGGCTGTGATGTGCACGTCGCCTACGATGGTAAGGCGGCGCTCGAATCCGTCCAGCGGCTACGCCCGGACGCCGTCCTTCTCGACATTGGGTTACCGACCATCGACGGCTATCTCGTCGCAGAACACATTCGTGCGCTACCGGAAAACGGACGGACGATGATTGTCGCGGTGTCGGGCTACGGACAGGAGCAGGATCGGGTCCGCTCGAAGAGCGTCGGATTCGATTACCATCTGGTGAAGCCCATCGACCCAACGCTGCTTGCCGGTCTCCTCGGATCGTTACGCGTATCGCGCGACGCGGACCGCGAAGCTTCGGCCCCGCTATCCAACGCCGCGAGCTGACCGCGCGCGTTGCGGGCATCTGCGTTGCCGCCTCGAACGACCCGTTACGCAGCGTTTGCACCGGCGACGCTCGCTGAACTTGCCGAGCGCGCGTTCGGGCGCGCAGCCGGCTCACCGGCAAGCGAAGGCAATGCCGTGCGCCTTCTCTGCGACGCGCGCGAAAACTATCCGGCGTGGCGCGAAGCACTGGCGGGCGCGCAGCGTTACATCCTGTTCGAGTCGTACATCGTCGAGAACGACGCGATCGGCCGCGAGTTCGGCACGCTGCTCGCTGAACGTGCGCGCGCCGGCGTCAAGGTCTACATCATCGTCGACTGGCTCGGATGCTGGCGCGCACTTTCGCTATGGAAAGCGGTTCGCGACGCTGGCGCCGACGTGCGTGTGTTCAACCCTCCGCGGCTGTCGAGTCCGCTCGGCTGGCTGTCGCGCGATCATCGCAAGACGATCGTCGTCGACGGTAATGTCGGTTACGTCAGCGGTCTTTGCATCAGCGAGCGCTGGCTAGGGAATCCCAAGCGAAGGCTCGAGCCGTGGCGTGATACCGGCATCGAGATCAGGGGCCCGGCCGTCGCATCGCTCGAGCAGGCATTCGGCAACGTGTTCGGTGTGTGCGGCGATCCGATCGACGCGTCGATCCTGACGCCGGTCGAGAACATGAAACGCGCTGGAAACATGCGGCTGCACGTGATCGCTAACGAGCCGGCCGTTGCCGGGACGTTTCGGATGGACCTCATCGTTGCGTCCATTGCACGCCGCCAGCTGTGGCTGACCGACGCTTATTTCGTGGCGACGTCACCGTATGTGCAGGCGCTGCGCGCCGCCGCGCGCGATGGCGTCGATGTGCGTTTGCTCGTGCCAGGCTCGAGCGACATTCCTGCACTGTCACCGTTGTCGCGGGCACAGTATCGTCCGTTGCTGGAAGCAGGCGTTCGCGTGTTCGAATGGGCCGGGACGATGCTGCATGCGAAGACCGCTGTGGCCGATCGTCGCTGGTCGCGTGTTGGCTCGACAAACCTGAATCTTGCGAGCTGGATGTCGAACTACGAGCTCGACGTCGCGATCGAGGACCCGACGTTCTCCGAGCAGATGGCGTGGCAGTACGAAGCCGATCTCGGCCGCTCGACCGAAATCGTGTTGACCAAGCGCAATCGCGTGCGACGCGCACCACCTTCAGCGGAGGCAGGGGGCGAGGGCGGCGCCCGTCGCATGAAGCGCGCCGTTTCGGGCAGCGCGGGCCGGGCGGCGGCAGGCGCGTTCAGCGTCGGCAGCGCGCTGGGTGCGGCGCTGACGGATCGCCGCATCCTCGGTCCGGCCGAAGCGGGCTTGCTGTTTCTCATGGCCGCCGTGTCGATCACCATCGGTGTGCTCGCTGCGTTGTGGCCGCGCGTGCTCGCATGGCCTGTAGCTTTCGTCGCGATGTGGTCGGGGATTGCGTGGGCGGCGAAGGGCGTGTCGCTACGTAGGGGAAGGCGCGGCGGGCCGCGTGTCGAACAGCTTGAAGACGCGATGCAGGGCGAAGGGGCGTCGCATCAAACACCACCCGCGGAACCTTCAATCGCGGAGGGAACTCGCGCGGTCGATCAACCGTCGACGCGAACGGAGCGCGATTCGGTGGCGTGAAGGTTGGCGTCGAAGCCGGCGACGATGCCGCCGACGATGTCCGCGCCTGACGTCGAACCGATGGCGAGTACGCGACGTAGCGATGCAAACATGCGTTCATCATCCCCCGTCATCAGTTCAGTCAGCAGCGCATCGATTGACTCGCGTACCCTTCCTTGCGCAGCGGCCTTGAGTGCAGCGGCGCTGATCGCGTTCGTGCGCTCGTCGACGGCTTCAATGATGTCGGCGCAGACGTCGCGCAATTGGGCACACGGGCTGTGATCGATGTGAAGCACGGCAAAAAGTCCGACGAGAAAGTCGTCGCCGGCGGGCGTAAGTCCGTGTCCGAGGCCGACCAAGGCCCGGGCCCGACTGCGCATCGCGTCATAGTCTTGACGATCGATCGCGTCGCGAAGTACGGCCGATCGCGTCTCGAGCAGAGCCGCGGCGGTTAGCGCAATCGACGATGCGCGATCCATCGAACCGTGCGCCCTGCCCGCGGCGACTCCGCTCCATACTTCGCGGGCAAGCGTGATATTGCGTCGCAACTGCGCGTCGCTCGCCGGATAGCGCGTACGCAACGCGTTCCACGCGGCCGCTCCATCGAACATAATG